>NZ_JAGXJZ010000219.1:0-484 GCF_019091095.1 Achromobacter sp. GbtcB20
TCTTGCCGGTGTCGCCGCGTTCGGAGACCAGGGCGTCGGAGGTCTCGACCACCATTTCCAGGGCCTGCACCTTGCGCGCTTCCAGCTCTTCCTTGCGCTTGTCGTTGCTGGGTCGCTTCGATTGCGGCTGGGCCTTGCGCGCATCGAGTTCTTCCTTGCGCTTGGCGGCCGCGCGGCGCACTTCGCGCACCAGGTCGTCATAAAAGATGAATTCGTCGCAATTTGCCACCAGCAGGTCGGAGGTGGACTGCTTCACGCCGACGCCGATCACTTGCTTGGCGTTCTCGCGCAGCTTCGACACCAGGGGCGAAAAATCGGAGTCGCCGCTGATGATGACGAAGGTGTTCACGTGCGACTTCGTATAGCACAGGTCGAGCGCGTCGACGACCAGGCGGATGTCGGCCGAGTTCTTGCCGGACTGGCGCACGTGGGGAATCTCGATCAGCTCGAAATTGGCTTCGTGCATGGTGGACTTGAACCCCTT
>NZ_JAGXJZ010000022.1:0-98469 GCF_019091095.1 Achromobacter sp. GbtcB20
CTGGGCAGCCAAGAAGAGCATCGGGGCGGCAATGGACCTTGGCTGCGAGCGCGGTCTGGAGGCGGCCTGCCGGTACCATGAGCGCGTTTATTCGAGCGCTGACGCAATCGAGGGGCCTCGGGCCTTCGCCGAGAAAAGGGCGCCGCGCTGGATCGGGGCGTGACGATGGACGGCGCTTCGGCTTTTGTCCGGCGCGACGACGATGACGGCGTCGTCACGCTCACGCTAAACCATCCCGACACACTCAATCGCTTCTCTGATGGTTCGCAGTTCCTTGAACTGGCTGCGCACGTGCGCAGGGCCAATGCGGATCCGGCGGTTCGTGTCCTGCTCATCACGGGAGCGGGGAAGGCGTTTTGCGCGGGCGGAGATCTGCGGCACATGGCGGAACGAGAGGGGTTTGCCGCTGGGGACGTTGCCCAGGTGCAAGCGCGCTACCGCGAAACCGTGCACCAATTGCCAGCAGCGCTGGCCGAAGCGGATGTTCCGACCATTGCTGCAGTGAATGGCGCGGCCTACGGGGCGGGCTGCGATCTGGCGTGCTTTTGCGATATCCGGATCGCCGCAGAGAGCGCGCGCTTTTCGGTCAGTTTTGCCCGCCTTGGCATTGTGGCTGGCGATGGTGGAGCCTGGATGTTGCCGCGGCTCGTTGGCCGTTCCAAGGCCATGGAACTGGCTTTCACCGCGGAGTCCATCGATGCCCGGGAGGCGCTACGCATCGGTCTCGTGTCGGATGTGGCGCCGGACGATGGGCTGGGCCAGCGCGCCGCGCAATTGGCGCGGAAGATTGCGCGGCATCCTTCCGCGGCGTTGCGCATGCACAAACGCCTGCTGCGAGACGCCGAACAGCACACACTGGCAACTCATCTGGACGTGGTGGCCGCATTTCAAGCGATCGCACACGCATCTGAAGACCACCTGCGGGCGGTGCGCGACGCGGTTGGCGCCCTGGGGAAACCTCGTTAGTCTTCGTCTTCGGCGGCTAGGGCGATACGCTCGGCGATGGCCAGCAGCGACGCTGCAACCTGGCCCCGCAACACCGCTTCCGTGACATCCACACTCACGGCCATGGCGGCCAGGGCGAACTCCGAGCCCGCCCTTACCGGGGTGGCGATGGAGGCGGTGTGCGTGGCCACGGGCGCGGCCAGGTAACACCAGCCCGTTTTTTCCAGATCTCGGAACGCGGCGTAGACTTCGTCGAGCGGTCGCGACACGCCGGAGGGCGCGTCAGCCTCGATCATTCGGAGTAATTCATCGCGTTGTTCCTTCGGTCGTCCCCATAGGTAGGCGCGGCCGGAGGCCGAGACGGCCATAGGAAAACGAGCGCCGCTAGTCAGGCCCAGCTGTACCCGGCCGGCGGGAACGCAGTGCTCGACTACCAGCATATGCAGCCGGTCGCGCGTGCTCAGCGTGACATGGACGCCGAAGCGCTGCGACAGCTCGCGCATAAGCGGCCTGGCTGCCTGGCCAACCGCCAGACCCTTCTTGGCAGCTCGACCCAGCGCTAGGCAGGCAATATGGGGTTCGTAGCTGTCGCCTGTGGCCTGGAGAAAATGCTGGGCCTGCAACGTCTGGACGAGCTTTTCGGTCGTCGGGCGGGACAGCTCAAGTTTGCGAGCGATGTCTGCCAGCGTGAGTTTGCGGTGGCGCAGGTCGAACAGACGCAGCACCTCCAGGCCCCGACGCAGCGAATCCACCTGGCCGTCGTCGCGCGGCGTGCCCGGTGTCAATTGGCGAGTCCGTACCATTATTATTCCGCCTGCATATTGCTGAGTTCGGCTTCAAGTCGGTTTTTGAGGGCGAGCAGGTCCGGGATAACTTCCTGCTTCAGCCGCGGCAACTCCAGGGAATTCGACGGTGCGGCGCAGCCCAGGGCATAGGTGTGTGGACCTTCTGGCGTGTCGACGACCACTGCGGCGCCGTTGGTGCCGGCCTCAAGGGTGCCGGCCGCGATGCAATAGCCGTCGCTCGCCATTTGAGAAATGGCGGTCGGCACTTCGCGGCTCAAGAGCTCCCAAGCTTGCGGGTCAGCCGTGCCAAGCTTTTCGAGGAATGCCGTGCGTTCGGCATCGCCCATTGCGCCGACCAGTGCCCTGCCCAGGGCCGAGCGGTCAATGCGAAGGCGCGAACCGGCGCGCACCCGCAAGGTGAAAATCATGTCTCGGCTATGAGCAACCTCGTTGCAGACCATGCTGCTGGCATCGGGTGAGGCGAGCACGACGGAGACCTGATGCTGGTCGGCGAACTGCTGCATCAGCGGCCTCGCTAGCATGACAAAGTCCCGGTGCGAGGCCGCGATGAACCCAAGCGCAAGCACGGCCGCGCCTAGGCGATAGGCGGCTCGCTGGGCCGAATATTGCAGGTATTCTGCTTCCAGCAGATTGGCCGTGAGGCGGGATACTGTCGGCTTGGGCAGGCCGGTGAGCGCCGCGATTTCGGAGTTGCTCAACCAGTCATTGTTCGGTTCGAACGCCGAGAGAACGGTCAACCCGCGCGACAGCACCCGGACTTGGGGAATGCCTGGCTTTTCGGAGTACGAATCAGCGGATGTATCCATCGAGTCATCAAAATGAAATTAGACTCGATTCTACAGGCAAGCCCCGTGATATGGGCTTGGTTTAACCGTCGAACGCTCCCTAAAAGACCTTCGGACGACGCTTTAGCCACCAGCCGTATTGTTCTGGCCAAGCCAGAAACTCTGGATCGGCCTGCAGAGCCAAGCGGGCGTGCAGGGGCCAATTCGGATTGAGAAGGGCCTCCCGCCCGACAGCCACCAAATCGGCCTTATCCCCAACCAGAATCGCCTCGGCCTGCTCCGGATCAACGATCAACCCCACTGCGATCGTCCCGATGCCAGCCTCCTGCTTGACCGCCTGCGCAAAGGGAACCTGGAACCCCGGCCCGCGCTTGACGGCCTGCGGACCTTGTCCCGCCGTGGCAGGCGCCTGTATGCCACCGGATGAACAGTCGATCAGATCAACGCCCAGTGCTTTCAATTCGCGGGAAAACAAGATGCTGTCTGACAACTGCCACCCGCCCTCAATACCGTCGACGGCCGATATCCGCACAGATACCGGAATGTCGGAGGGCAGGGCGTCCCGGACGGCGGCCGCGACCTGAAGGGGAAAGCGCATCCGGTTCTCTAGCGACCCGCCATACTCGTCCTGCCGCTTGTTGGTGACGGGCGAAAGAAAGCTGTGCAGCAGGTAGCCATGCGCGGCGTGAATTTCGACAAACCGGTATCCCGCGCTGACTGCGCGGACTGTCGCGTCGCGGAAGCTGGCGCCGATGCCAGCCAGTTCGCTGGCCTCAAGTTCGCGAGGCACGGGCCAGCCTTCCTGTATCGGCACGGAAGAGGGCGCCGTGGTCTCCCAGGCCTGATCTTCCGAAGACAGTGCCAACGGCCGATTGCCTTCCCAGGGCCTGCCCGTGCTTGCCTTGCGGCCGGCATGACCGATCTGAATCGACGGCACCACGCCGTGCGTGGTCATGATGCGTGCTAGTTCCGCAAGTCCTGGGATCTGCTCATCGCTCCAGATTCCCAGGTCGCCAAGGGTTCCCCGGCCATCGCGGGTGACAGCCGCGACTTCAATCATTGCGCTGCCGGGTCCGCCCCGGGCCAGGCCGGCGGTATGGAACCGGTGCCAGTCCTGGACCAGTCCGTCGATGGCGGAGTACTGGCTCATCGGAGAGATGAGTACGCGATTGGGCAACTCGACGCCGCGCAGTTTGAACGGGGTAAACAGTTTGGTGTCCCGCATGAGGTTCCTCGTTTCGGATCGTTGTGTCATGGCGGAGGAT
Source organism: Achromobacter sp. GbtcB20 (assembly GCF_019091095.1). Classification (NCBI taxonomy): domain Bacteria; kingdom Pseudomonadati; phylum Pseudomonadota; class Betaproteobacteria; order Burkholderiales; family Alcaligenaceae; genus Achromobacter; species Achromobacter sp. GbtcB20. The sequence continues at coordinate 3,802 of NZ_JAGXJZ010000022.1, forward strand.
CAGGCTTCGTAGTCCAGCACGATGAGCTGCCGGCTTAGTGCCGCGACTTTCTGCTTCAGCGGCACGTGGGCGGGAGCCTGCTGGTAGTGGTCGTGGGCGGCTGAGTCCACGAAGTCCGCCACGAATGCGTGGGTGTAGGAATGGGCGCGATCCGACGCATTGGTGGCAATGCGCAGGTCCAGGATACCCGGGATCTCTTTCTTGATCGTCTGGCACATGCCGACGATGTCTTCGTGGTCCTCTCTGGTGAGCGGGGCGTTGAAGCTGAGCATGACAATATGTCGAAACATGATGGCTCCGATCGATCAGGAAATGGTCAACCCGCCGTCGACGGCGAGGATGTGACCGGTCGTGGAGCGGGACTCGTCGGAAGCCAGATACAACGCGGCGTGGGCGATATCTTCGGGCTGCACCAGCCCAAAAAGCTGGCCGTCCAGCGATTTGCTGGTGACGCCATCGTCTTTCAGCAGCTTTAGCACGCGCTCTGTCGCCGTCGCTCCGGGAGCCACCGCATTCACGCGAATTCGGTACTGTGCATATTCCACAGCCATCGACCGGGTCAGCGCGCTGACTGCGCCCTTGGCCGCCGTGTAGGCGTCCTTGCCGTGAGTGCCGATCAGGGCAAAGATGGATGTGCTGTTGATGACGGACCCGCCGTTCCCCGCGTCCATCATGGCCTGGATGCCGTAGCGGCATCCCAACCAGGTGCCAAACAGGTCGAGTTTCATCTTGGACCAGAACTCGTCCACCGGAGCGTCCGTCACGCGGCTGTCGCGCACGGTCGAGCCTCCGGCATTGTTGTACAGCACGTCAAATCGTCCGAACTCCGCCACGGTCCGTTTGACCGCCGCCTCCAGGCTTTCGGGTTCGGTGACGTCGGTGTGGATGAAGCGGGCAGGGCGGCCCGTCGATTTTTCGACGATGGCGGCGGTCTGCTCGCCCGCGGCGGTGTCACGCTCGGCGATAACGACCTGGGCGCCTTCCTGGGCGAATAGCAATGCGCTGGCACGGCCGATACCGGCGCCGCCGCCGGTGATGAAGGCGACTTTTCCTTCGAGTCGATGCATAAATACCTCGCAAAAAACGGATAAGTGGATGAGGGATGCGTGGGGGTCAAATGCCCAGATAGGCTTTGCGCACCGCTTCACTGCTGGCCAGCTCCGACGCCAGGCCTTGCAACTGAATCTCACCGCGCTCGAGGATGAAGGCGTGGGTCGCAATCTCCAGTGCCATCTCTGCGTTCTGTTCCACAAGCATCACATCCACGCCTTCCGCCGCGATGTCCTGGATGATCTGGGCGATGGTGTCGACGATGGCGGGCGCAAGCCCGATTGTGGGCTCGTCAAGCAGCAGTAGCCGCGGCTTGGCCATCAGGGCGCGGCCGACAGCAACCATCTGTTGCTGGCCGCCACTGAGACTACCCGCCGGTGACTTGAGCCTTGTCTTCAGAGCGGGAAAGCGTTCCAGCACGTCTGCCATTCCCTGCTGAATGGCATTCTTGCTTTTCTCGCGGTAGGCGCCCAGTTCCAGGTTTTCCCCTACCGTCATGGCTTTGAACAGGCGCCGGCCTTCGGGCACCAGGACGAGGCCCCTGGAGACGAGGGCATCGGGTGCCAGTCCGGTGATGTCTTCTCCATAAAGGCGGACACGTCCGGAAGAGGGCGCGACCAGGCCGGTCAAGGCCTTCATGATGGTCGATTTTCCGGCGCCATTGGAACCGACGATGGTGGAGATGGATCCCCGCTTCACCGTGAAGCTCGCCGCGCTCACCGCCGGCACGATGCCATACATCACCGACAGTCGCTCGACGTCGAGCACATTTTCGTTATTGTTCATGCCGCTTCCCCAGATAGGCCGAAATCACGCGCGGATCCCGCTGGATCTCGGCCGGGGTGCCGGTGGCTAGAAAGACGCCATAGTCCAGCACCACGATGCGATCGCAGATATCCATGACCGCCTTCATGTTGTGTTCCACGAGCAGCATCGAAACGCCGTACTCCTCGCGCATTCTGCGGAAGATCGCCAGCACCGACGACGCCTCCGTCTGGTTCAGGCCGGTCAGAGGTTCGTCCAGGCAGAGCAGGCTCGGCCGGGCCGCGAAAGCGATCGCGATGCTGACCAGCCGCTGCAAGCCGTGCGATAGATTGCCCGCAACTTCGTCCAGGACTTCCGACAGGCCCATAAGTGCCGCGGTTTCTCGAACGCGTGCGTCCCGTTCCGCTTTATGGCGCATTGTCGCGAACGTACCGACGACGATGTTGTCGTAGACGGTCATGTCGCGCAGCATGCTGTCGTGCTGGAACGTGCGGACCAGACCCTGCCGGGAAATCCGAGCGGCGCTCTGGCCGGTAATGTCCTGGCCCATGAAGGTCAACTTGCCGCCAGACGGCTTGTAGTAGCCGCTTACCACGTTGAACGTGGTGCTTTTGCCGGCGCCATTGGGGCCGATCAGTCCAAGGATTTCTCCTTTGCGGACTTCGAAGCTCAATTCCTTGACCGCCACCAGGCCGCCAAAGCGGCGGCTCAGGCCATCGACTTTAAGTAGTACTAGGTTTTCCATGAAGGCCTCAGGCTTGGGGCTTCGCCGCGGCAGTCAGCCTGGGCGCGCGCTTGTTGAGGTGGCGGCCCAGGCCGATCAGGCCCCCCGGCATCAGCAGTACCGAGATCACGATGGCGGCTCCGTAGAAGATGTGCTCGTAGGGGCCGAAGCTCAGGGCGAACTGGCCGAGCAGCGTCAGAACGATGGCGCCGACCACAGCGCCCATAATGTGGGATTCGCCGCCCACCTTCAGATAGGCCAGAGCGTACACCGCAAGCAGGAAGCCAAAATCCCCAGGACTGATGACGTTGTTCGAGTAAGCCAGCAGCGCACCGGCAATGCCGGCAACGAACGAAGAAACACCCAGGCACAGCACCTTGGTCAGATGCACGTTGATGCCGACGGTCTCCACGATGGCGTCGTTATTGCGGATGGCCACAAGGACTTTGCCGAAATCGGATTTCTCGATGAACCAGAGCGCCCAGAGCAGTGCGAGCACCACGGCGACGACCAGGGCAGGCAAGTAGCCGTCCAGGTAGGCGGGCGGAAAGATACCCACCATGCCGGAGCTCCCTCCGATGGCTTCGGTCTTGGTGTAGATCATGCGGATCACTTCGGTGAAAGCGAAGCTGATCAGCATGAAGTAGGGACCTTTAGCGCGCAGCGTGATGTAGCCGAACACAAGGCTGATGAGGCCGGCGAAGACTGCGCTTGCCACCAGTGTGAGCAGAAAGGGCCAGTTGAACGTGACGCTTCCGACACCAGCCATATAGGCGCCTAGGCCCACAAAGCCGGCGACGGCAAAGTTCAGTTCGCCGATCAGGGTGACGAAGCGGAAGCTGGCGGTTATCAGCACGTTGACGGCCAGCCACAGGACCAAGCTGGCGGCCAGGCCGCCGCCCTGAAGCAGACTGGCGGCGAGCACCACCAGGCCGACCGAGGCGATTGCAGGGGTGAGTAGCGATTTAGCCATTGCCGAGAATTCCCTTCGGACGAACGAGAAGTACAAACATGGTCAGGGCGAACATCGTGATCGTGGCCCAGGTGGGATCGAAGTAGTAGCCGCCCAGGCTTTCGATGACGGCGATCAAGAGGCTGCCCAGGATTGCGCCGGGTATGCTGCCCAGACCGCCGATGACGATCGCGATGAAACCCCGAATGAGATAGTCGCTGCCGATGATCGGGCTGGAAACGGTCACGGGCGATAGCAGTACTGCAGCGGTCGCCGCGAGTGAGGTCGCGATGAAAAAGCCGGCCAGGGCGATCCGGCGGTACGGGATGCCCTGCAGCATCGCAGCCTCATGGTCTTCCGAGACCGCGCGCAGTGCCTTTCCCAGCCGGCTGGACGCGATCGTCCAGCACATGAGAGCGGCCACCAGCAGTGCGCAGCAGGTGATGATCAGGCGCTGGATGGTGATGTAGGCGCCCATGATGTTCACCGTTCCTTCGACCAACGCGGGGAGCTTGTTGGGAACGCCGCCGAAGGATTCCAGGAATATGCCTTGCAGCAACAGCGAGAGGCCGACCGACACCACAAAGGAGCCGGTCATGTCACGCTGGAACCGCTGCAGGGCGAACTTGTAGATCACACCGCCCAGTAGCAGCGTCAAGGCGATCCCAAGTACACCGCTCAATGCATAAGACGCAAAGAGCGGTAACTGCTCGCTGATCAGGAATGGGACTGTCACTCCCATCACCAACAGCGGCAGCGTAAAGAACTCTCCGTGTGCGAAGTTGACGATTCGCATGACGCCAAAGATCAGCGTCAAGCCCAACGAGAACAGGATGTACGCCGCGGCGATCTGCATACTGTTCATGATTAATTGCATGTAAACGTCCAACTTATCTCCCCCGACGTATTGCCGTCCGGCGTTCTGATTACTTGCCTTGCTCCAGGCGTTTTCGGAGCTCTTCCGGCACCACGCGCTCAACTTCCACGAGCTTGCCGTCTTGAATCTGCGTGATCATGACCGGGATGAGCATCTGCTGAGGCGATCCGTAGGTCGTTTCGCCACCGAACGCCGTCTTGCCGTACGACGTGTCAAAGACGATCTTGGGCATGACCTTCAGGATCTCGGACGGCTCGATGCTTTGCGCGGCTTCCATGCCCGCCTTGAGGGCGTACACAGAGTCGTAAGGTGCGAGCTGCAGCGGATTGAGCGATTCCCCGACGGCCTTTTTCATGCCTTCGTTGAGCTCACGTTGCTTGCTGGTTGCCTGCTGTCCGGCGTAATCGCCCGAAAAGCCCATGTAAACGCCATCAGCCGCCTTGCCGCCAATGTCCACGAGCTGTGCCGCACCCGTGCCCACCGGCTGAACCTTGACGCCGTCCCAACCCAGTACGGCCAGTTCACGGAACAGCACGCCCGCATCCGCTGGGGGAGCAACGCCCAGGTCAATGACGTCCGGCTTCACCGCCGCGAGTTTTTGCGCAATGGGCTGGAACTGCGTGGTGCCGCGTTCGTACCAGTTGACCGACACCACCTTCACGCCAAGCTTCTCCCATGCCTTCTGGGCGACCGGTTCGGTCTCCTTGCCGGTCGCATCGTTGGGATTGAGCATGGCAACCGTCTTGATGGAGCCGTGTTTGGCCTTCACGTAGGCATACAGGGGTTCCAGAATTTCGAACGGCGTCGTCGACTGGGTCAAGGTGTAGGGCTTGGTCGGTCCCTTGACGGTCTTACCCCAGGCCGAGGTGAACAGAATGACTTGGTTCCGCTCGGTCAACGACTGCAACGCGAGAATCGGCGCGGTGCCGATGCTGCCGACCACGTAGCGGGACTTGTCGCGATTCACGATGTTCTGCGCGACTTTGGTCCCTTCCGCGGCGTTGTATTTGTTGTCGTAGGCGCGGACTTCAAATTTATAGGTGGTGCCGCCAATCTTCACGCCGCCGGCGTCGTTGATTTCCTTGGCGGCCTGTTTGGCGGTCCATTCCTGTCCCAGCCCCCATGTTGCAGCGGCGCCAGACATCGGTGCCGATAGGCCCAATATCAAGGTCTTGGTGTCTTGTCCAAAAGCGGCGCCGGACGTGAGCGACGCCGTCGCCAAAGTCACAGCCGTAAGAACGCTGTTGAGGTTCTTCATCTTGTCTTCTCCGTATTTATAGGTGTGGTGATTGCCGGTGTGTGCCGGCTTTTACCGGATTCCCGGTATGTCGTTAGGCTGAGTGAGGCGTTCGTCCGGCGCTGGTCCAGCGTGCGGCTTCATCCGGACCGTGGTTGTCCACGTAGCCCGAAACCTGCTTGAGCAGCCCGGGCGCAATGCCGGCCTGCTCGCCGAGTTTCAAGGCCAGATGCAGATCCTTCGAGACAATGCGGTGGATGTCCGCGTAAGCATCTTCTGTCGGCGACCACGCGTGAAATTGCGCGCGGCCAAGAGCCGCATCGGCAGTCAGAAAGTTCCTTCCGGTGCTGACGTCCAGGATGGGCGCGAAGCTCTCAAGTGAAACGCCATGCGCCTGAGCCAATTCGATGGCTTCTGCGGTCAAATAGATGTTCGCCACGCAGACCATGTTGTTGATGATTTTGGCGACCTGCGCGGATCCCAATGCGCCGCAGTGGAAGATACGGCTGCCCATGGTTTGCATCAGCGGCCGCGCACGTTCGACGTCGCTTGGGGCGCCGCCCAGCATGATCGTGAGCGTTCCTTCTTGCGCGCCGACGATGCCGCCGCTCACAGGCGCGTCGAGCAGGCGTGCGCCGGCTGAGGCGAGCGGCCCCTCCAGCGTGCGCAGGGTATCGGGCAGGGTGGTGCTCATCATGCACACGATGGGTTGGTGGCCGCTGGGAATCGCGTGGACCAGTCCGCGGTCGCCGAGCAGGGCGTCTGTAATTTGGGTGTCATTGGCGAGCAGCACAATGATCGCGTCCGCCTCCGCGCAGTCCTTCACTTCAGAAGTTGTAGCGACGCCTTCCCGGGCAAAGCTCTGGCGTACGGCAGGACTGCGGTCGCAGATGATGAGGTCGAAACCTCCACGACGAACGCAGCGCGCCATTGGCGCACCCATGTTGCCGGCGCCGATGAAGGCGACTGTCTTGATGGATTTCATAAGCGCTGCTCCGCCTAGACACCCAGGTCCAGGCCGAAGCGGGGAGCGCGGCGCTCTTGCAATGCGCTCACGCCCTCCCGTGCCTCGGGGCTTCCGAAGCCCATGAATTCCAGTGCCAGCGAGGTGTCGAAAATGGGCCCGGCCTGACGCAGCCAATTGTTCAGGGCGTATTTGGTCCACCGCATCGCGCCCGGCGCGCCCGCCGCGAGCTTCCCGGCGATCTCAAGGGCTTTGTCTTGAAGCGCGTCGTCCTCAACGCACAACGACACGAGACCCAGCGCTTCGGCTTGCGCGCCGCTCACGGGTTCGCACAACATCAGGTGATACTTGGCCTTTGCCATCCCGCAAAGCAAGGGCCAGATGATGGCCGCATGGTCGCCCGCGGCGACGCCCAATTTGGTGTGGCCGTCCACGATGCGGGCCGATTTCGCCGCAATCGAGATGTCGGCCAGCAGGGCCGCCACCAGACCAGCGCCAACCGCCGGGCCATGAATGGCGGAGACGATGGGCTTGGAACAATTGATGATGTTGTAGACCAGGTCCCGGGCTTCTCGCCAAACGCGGGCCCTGGCCTTGAAGTCGTCGTTGATCTCTTCGAGCATGCGGAAATCACCGCCAGCCGAGAACGCACGTCCGGCTCCGCGGATGATCACGGCGCTGACCTCGGGATCGGTGTCGATCTCCCGCCATACCTCCGCCAGTTCGGCGTGCCCCCGGGAATCCAGTGAATTCATGCGCTCTGGGTTGTTCAGCGTCAGGCGCAGAACGCGGTCAAGCGGACGGTCGAATTCAATCGCCGTGTAGTTCTGATAACGAAGGCTTACTGTCATCCTCGACTCCAACTTCAGGTACGTGATTGGACGGCCGGTTGTCAGCCATCCGCGTTCTTTTGCGCCGATTCGACGCGCGCTTTGCTGCGTAACTGCTGGCGCAATTGTGCGATCCGCATTTACTTTATCAAAGACCACCGTTGCACCCTTAGTGTGCGCTGATGCACAATGAGCCATGGATACGCACCCCGAATGGAACGACCTCAAAGTTTTTCTGGCTGTCGCTCGGCTGGGAACGATCTCGGATGCCGGGGAGAAGCTCGGGATCGAGCACTCCACTGTCTCGCGGCGGATTGACCGGCTGGAGACAACGTTGCGTGTGGTCTTGTTCGACAGACGCCGTAGCGGCTACTCGCTGACCGATGCTGGCCATGCGCTAATTCCACACGCAGAAAAAATGGAAAGCGCGCTGCTTGCCGCCGTGGAAGAAAGCCTGGAGGCGGCCGACTTCATCAAAGGTAATGTGCGCGTTGGAACACCGGAGGCGTTTGGCATCCACGTGCTTGCGCCCGGGATGGCGCAGTTGCGCCAGAAGCATCCTGGACTGCGCATCGAGCTGATGGCCCAACCGCAATTTCCCAGCCTTGTGACCAGGGAAGTCGAGATCCTCGTCACGCTTGATCCGCCAGAGATGGGCAGATACAAGGTCGCGAAGCTGGCGCAGATCGACTATTTCCTTTATTGCTCTCCTGCCTACCGGGACACCCATCCTCCAATACGTGAACTCAGCGACGTCGCTCAGCACGATTTCCTGGACTACATCCACGATGGGTCGGTCAGTGAGCGCTATCGCGTGCTTGAAGAACTTGTCCTCGAACCGAATAGATGTTTCAGCTCGAACAGCGTGCTTGCGCAGCGCTCGGCCGCGGCGGCGGGACTGGGGCTTGTACTGCTCACGCCCTATGTCGCAAATGTGAAGAGCGGCGACCTCGTTAGCGTTTTCCCCGATAGGCCGCTGATTACGCGCAGCTTATGGATCGCGGCGCCCGAAGATCTGCTGCGGATCAAACGCTATCAATTTGCTTGGCGATTTATTCGTGAGCAGGTCGAATCACAGCCGGACCTGTTCCACCCCCCGGCATGATTGCTGTGCAGAATTGCACAATAAGGTTGCGGCAAATCCATTGTTCCGACTTCGTCGAATCCCTAGTATCTGGGGGGTTACCACCCACTCAACCCCATTTACTTCGGTTAGAGAATGAGAAAGATATATGGAGATGTGGCCGGCGCCCTGGAAGGGGTCATCACAAACGGCCAAACGATAGCTGTCGGAGGTTTCGGCCTTTGCGGCATTCCCTCAGCGTTGATAGAAGGGATGCGTGACAGCGGCGTCGGCAACCTGACTTGCATCAGCAACAACGCCGGTGTCGACGACTTCGGATTGGGGCTGCTTTTGCAGTCGCGGCAGGTCAAGCGCATGATCGCGTCATACGTTGGCGAGAACAAAGAGTTCGAAAGACAGTACCTGAGCGGGGAACTGGAGCTTGAGTTCAATCCGCAAGGGACGCTTGCGGAACGTTTGCGCGCGGGCGGAGCAGGCATTCCGGCGTTCTTCACCAGAACTGGGGTGGGCACGGTCGTCGAAGACGGCAAGGAGACGAGGCAGTTCGGGGGCCAAACTTACATCATGGAGTTGGCGCTGCGGCCGGATGTGTCGCTGGTGAAAGCGAAGCGTGCCGATAGAGCGGGCAACCTAGTCTTTGCACGCACTGCGCGAAACTTCAATCCCGACGTGGCAATGGCGGGAGCGGTGACGATCGCCGAAGTGGAAGAACTGGTGGAAGAGGGCGAGATCGATCCTGACGATGTGCATCTGCCAGGAATCTTCGTCGATCGGATCGTCGTCGTACCCAATCCGGAAAAGCGCATCGAGCGCAAGAGTTTCCGTTCGCGGCCCCAGTAAGGAGAATTTGCGATGGCTTGGACTCATGACCAAATGGCAGCGCGCGCCGCACAGGAACTGCACGACGGCGACTATGTGAATCTGGGAATTGGTTTGCCCACGAAAGTGGTGCAATACGTGCCTGACGGCATGCAGGTATGGCTGCAATCTGAAAACGGACTGATCGGCATCGGACCGCCCCCTTATGAGGACGAAATAGACCCCGATCTTATCGACGCGGCCAAGCAGACGGTGACGACAGCGCCCGGCGCATCCATTTGTTCGTCTTCCATGTCGTTCGCCATGATCCGAGGCGGCCATATGGATCTTACGATCTTGGGCGCCATGCAAGTCAGCACGCAGGGAGACCTTGCAAACTGGATGATCCCCGGCAAGATGGTCAAAGGCATGGGCGGCGCGATGGACCTTGTTGGCGGCGCACGCCGCGTCATCGTGCTCATGGAACACAATACGCGTGACGGCGCGATGAAGATCCTGGATCAGTGCTCATTACCACTGACCGGTCGTGGCGTGGTGCACAGAATCATCTCCGACCTGGCGGTGATGGACATCACCGAAGAAGGGCTGGTTGTAAAAGAGCTGGCGCCCGGCGTCACGCCGGAGGCATTGCAGGAAAAGTCAGAGCCTCGGCTGAACTTCGCACTTAGCTAGCAGATTCAGGCGTGAGGAGGCGACTGATGGGGCGTCCGCTTTCCTAAGTCGACCTCCACGCCTCGACCCACGCTCTCCAGTAACCGGCCCAGAGAGGGCAGATGATGCAACTGGTAGGCGTAGTGACGCGCAAGCGCTGCAGACAGCCGTCCCGCTCGCCCGGAAAGATCATCGATCCATCCCACCATCGTGGAATTCGGCCACGCGCGAGGGCGAATGGCTCGTAGCTGCGCGAACAGTTGATCCTCATCTTGCAGTTCTGGTTGACTGGCGTCGAGAATCGCGAGCATCGCTGCGGTGGATCGGGATATTCCCTGGTGGCAATGGATCAGCATCCGCGCGGGGGTGCTTGCCATTTCCGCACGTGCAAGCTCAGCGAACGCGAGAATCTCCGCCAAGTCCGCCGGGGAGGGCATTGTCTTGCCGGGCTCTGGGGACAGAATGTCGTGGAACCATAACGTCTTATGCGCCTTGACAGGCAAGCTCGCTACCGCGGCGACAACAGGTGTGCCCGGATCCAGCAACGAGAGTACGTGGGACACGCCCTCGTACTTGTTCTGTTCAAGTTCTGCGATACCGCAGATCACCAATGTCTCAATTTTCATAGTGGTAGTGCACATTCAGGTACTGGCTTTTGCGCCTCGGCTCGTACACACAACATTGGTCGACCGAGGAATCCGCACATCGCGAAAGAGCGCATGAAAGTATGCCCAATAGGCCGCGAAATCGGGTTGCGCTTAGGGCGTTATTGTGCGGCTGGATTGGCAGCCGATTGCGAAGTCCATGAAATTTTTGGCATTCTGTCATTCAGCTAGTTCTCTGACCCGGCGCGAAAGGTCGCTCACATGGGAATTGTGGATCCCCCCAGCGAGTGAGGGAGTCCTCCAAATACGTCAAGTAGGCGCGTCAGCTTGGCGGTCCGAGGAATTCAGCAAAGGACGCTGAATCAGCGAATCGCACTTGCGACCAGCTCATGAGAGCGGCAACGTTGCTGCGGGTCGTAGATCCGGCTGTCTATCATCAGTTCATCTGCGCCGGTGCGCTTTACCACGCTCTCGATCCAGGCGCGCACTTTTTGCTGATCGCCTGCCACCGTCATGGCAAGAACCTCGTCAAGCACGCGGCGTTCGTTCTCGGGCAGGCTTTCCACATAACCCTCAACCGGGCGCGGCAGCAACCCAAGCCGGCCCATGTGCAAATTGAGCATCCATTGGCGATGGGAACTCGCAAGGAAATCCGCCTCTTCGTTGGAGTCGGCGGCAAAGATGTTCACGCCAACCATCACGTAAGGCGCCGCCAGCCACTTCGACGGACGAAAGGTCTTTCGGTAGTAGTCGACCGCCTGGTCAAGCATCCTGGGAGCGAAGTGGGAGGCAAAGGCATAAGGCAGGCCCATCGCTGCAGCGAGTTGGGCGCCGAACATGCTCGACCCCAGAATCCAGACCGGCACATCGTGAACACCGGGCACACCATGGGCAGGTCGCCGGCCGTTGTTGGCCAGGTAGTCCATCACTTCAGTGACGTCTTCGGCGAAGTCATTATCAATGCCGCTGCGCCGCAAAGCACGAACGGCGGCGCCGCCGCTGCCTGGAGCTCGTCCCATGCCGAGGTCGATCCGGCCTGGGTAGAGGGCGTTCAAGGTGCCAAACTGTTCCGCAACGGCAAGGGGGGCATGGTTGGGGAGCATGATGCCGCCCGAGCCCACGCGGATTTGAGATGTTGCCGCGGCGATCTGATCGATAATGAGCGACGTCGCCGCGGAGCCGATGCCGGGCATGTCGTGATGCTCGGCGATCCAGTAGCGAGAATATCCGTTTTGCTCCACGTGCTGTGCGAGCTGTTTGGACTCCCCGATTGCGGTGGCAAGGTCTTTTCCCTCGCCGATCATCAAGAGGTCGAGAACGGATAAGGCTGTCATATCAAGGTCCTGTGGTTTCGAACAAATAGTTGGTTGAGGGAAATGGGTTATGCCGCCTGTTGCTGGGCGCGATACGGCGGATAGTCTGTGTATCCGCGTTCGTCTCCGCCGTAGAACGCTTCCTTGCCAGCCTCAGCTAGTGGCCATCCTTGGCGGAATCGCTCGACGAGGTCCGGGTTTGCAATGAACGGCCGGCCAAAGACTACGAGGTCGGCGTCGCCAGCGACGAGCGCCTCTTCGGCGGTCTGCGCCGTAAAGCCTCCCGCCAGTACGAACGTGCCTCCGAAAGCTCTTCGAATATCGCGTTGGAACTGCGCCGACCCCAGATGACTGGCATGCAAGTACGCGATCTCGCGTTGGCAAAGCGCGCCCGCCAAGCCTATCCACGTGGCCTTATCCGAGTCGAAGGCGTGCAAATCGCCTAAGTGGGCAAACGGAGAGACGCGGACGCCGACACGCTCGGGGCCGATTGCAGAGGAGACGGCATCGACCGTTTCCAGCAAGAGCCTGAGCCGGTTTGCGATGGTTGGACCGCCGTATTGGTCCTCACGTGTATTCAACCCCGCATTGATGAACTGTTCGAACAGGAAGCCGTTGCCAGCGTGGATTTCGACACCGTCGAACCCCGCCTCGATGGCGTTTTGAGCGGCCTGCCGAAAATCCGCAATGATGCGCCGGATCCCCGCGATATCGAGGGCTTGTGGAAGGCTTGCCGGAACCTGCGCGGGTTCGCCGGCATCGTCGTAGCCTTGAACGAGCGAGTCTTCAGCCTGCACTGCCACTGGAGCGACGGGCGATTGGCCGTTCGGCAGCAAGCTAGGGTGTGAAAGCCTGCCGACATGCCAAAGCTGGATAAAAATCCGGCCGCCCTTGCTGTGGACCGCATCGGTGACCCTGCGCCATCCGGCGATCTGTGCAGGCGTATGGATACCGGGCGTGCATAAATAGCCGCGGCCTTGCGGAGAAACCTGAGCACTTTCAGTAATGATCAATCCTGCGCTCGCGCGCTGGGCGTAGTACTCGGCCATGCTGGGTGGGGGCACAGAGTCCAGTGCTCGAGCGCGGGTCATTGGAGCCATGACCACGCGATTTGAAAGCGTCAGAGCGCCCAACTGGTACGAAGAGAAGAGGGGATTCATGTGAGCGCTCCAATCAATCGTGAGAGGGATACTGCGGGAGCACGAACTCAGCGAGTTCGTCGAGGATTTCGCTATAGGTCTGCCGGCTGACCTTCGGATTCAGCGCAACGTGCGAGACGCCTGCCGCGCGCGCCTGGTCGAGATAGGCGGATAGGCCATTTCGTCCGGCACGAAAGCCGCCCCGGATTCGTTGAAAGGGCTCGTTGGGATCGGCGCTGAGGTCGAAATAGTCGCCCAATCCCAGCGGTTTGAATACCTGCTCCGGGTTCGACTGGGCAACGTGCTCGGTCCATTCTTGCGCCAGTTGAGGGAGGCGTTCGGGTGAAACCGCGCCGGTAACCAGTCCATCCATGTGTTCGGCGATCCAGGCCATACTCTGCTGGGCCGTGCCCACGGCGATCGCAGGCACGCGGCCATACAGGGGCTTCGGCACCAAGTCCAGCGTGCCGGCCGACCCTCCGAAGCGCGCCGATCGAAATGAGGGAAAGCGCTGTTCGGTGAGAGTGCGCAAAACGCCGTAGGCATCGCGATAGCGTTCTCCCCGGGTGTCGTAGTTGATGCCCAGCATTGGATAGTCGCTTTGGCGGTCGCCAGAGGACAAACCCAGCATCATGCGACCGCCACTCAATTGGTCCAGAGATGTGGCCTGCTTGGCCAAATACATCGGCTCGTGCGTGGGCAGTACGATGCCGGTCGTGCCAAGGGCGATCCGCTTTGTCGCGGCGGCAAGATAACCGATGTAGACCATCGGCTCGAAAACCTGGGCAACGTCGCCATAGGCACGATCATGAAACGGCACGTCGCGCATCCAGAGCGCGCCAAAGCCCAAGGCTTCAGCGCGCTGCGCCGTCTGAACATGACCTTCCATGGTGGGCGCTGGCCGACCGGGATGCGTTTCAAGCGGAAGGATCAGGCCGAGCGTCAGGTGGCCTGGGCGGTAAAGGCGGCGAAAGCCGGGATGCGCTGCCAGGTCCGGAGCCGTGAGGGCGGTCAATGAAGCGAAGTCGGGGGTGTCCATGAGACTGGACCTCCAATCAGAGCGATGAACGCAGTCTGATTGAATCCTCGCTATCGATAAACCATCTTAAAAGCGCAAGACTCGGGAATTAATTTCCCCAAAGGGAGATATTTCTCTCACGCCGACGGATCAAACCGCTCCCACGGCATGCCGTCGCGCCATTGATCCACGAGCAGGTCGATGAAGGTGCGGGTGCGCGGCGACAGATGGCGCTTGCTGGGGTAAATGAGCCGTATGGGATCGGCCGGCGGCCGGTAGGATTCCAGGACTTCAACGAGGTCACCCCGTTGCAGGTCCTTTCCGGTGATGTAAGTCGGCAGATGGATAAGTCCAAATCCCGACAAGGCTGCCTCACGCAGCGCCTCGGAACTGTCGATGTTCATACGCCCTGGCCCGTCGCATACTTCGATCGCGCCGTCATGCAGAAAGCGCCAAGGCATCGGACGCTGACCACTAAGGAAAAAGATCGTGTCGTGCTGCGCCAGATCCGCTGGCGTGGCGGGCACACCCCGATCCGCCAAGTAGCCTGGTGACGCGCAGGTGACAAACTGCTGTCCGCCGATGGTTCGGGACAGGATGCGGGCATCGTCTTTGACGCCACCGATGCGCACCGCCACATCTATTCCTTCTTCAATCAAGTCGATATAGCGGTCGGTGAACCAGACGTCTGCCTGGATTTGCGGCCAAGTCTTCACATACGCGTTCAGCACCGGGAGGATATGGCGCTGGCCGAACGATAGCGGGGCAGTCAAGCGCAGGATGCCCCCCGGCTTGCCGCGGCGCTGCGCCATCGTTGCGTCAACTTCGTCCAGGTCTTCAAGAATCTGGCTCCATCGATCGAATACGACCAGCCCCTCGTCCGTTGGATTGAGTTTGCGAGTGGTGCGGTGCATGAGACGAACGCCAAGCCGCGCCTCCAGTCGCGCGACGCTCTTTCCAACGGCCGACCGTGTCAGCCCGAGCGAGGCGGCAGCCGCGGTAAAACTGCCGGTCTTCACCGCGGAAACGAAGGCGAGGATGTCGCCGAATCGATTGGGTTCCATAGGTCTGATCACCAAAACGTCACGCCCCAAGTGGGCGCTAAACATGGGAATCCATTTCCCCAATAAACGAAATAGTATTCGAACTTGTCGAATCAAGGCCCGTATAGCCGCCATCACCTCGGGTGCTGAGCGCTTCACCGGCCACCCACCACGAGTTCCAATGCCATGTCTGCTCCGCTAATTGGCCCCCTGCCGCCAGAACTGCAGTCCCACCCCGCCTATTCCCGTGTCTTTAAACCCGGACAACTCACCTTCGGCTTCATCATGCCGCTGGAGGGTTATCCGGATTCGCCGTTTCCGACTCTTGAAAACCATGCACGCATGGCCCGAATCGCGGACGAGGCCGGGTTCTCCGCGCTTTGGATGCGCGACGTGCCGTTCTATGACCCGAATTTTGGCGACACCGGACAGATGCTGGACCCCATGGTTTATCTGGGCTATCTCGCCGCCCATACGCGGCGCATCGCGCTGGGCACCGCTGGCATCGTGTTGACGCTCCGAAATCCGCTCATCGTCGCCAAGCAAGCCACTTCTGCCGATCATCTGCTGGAGGGCCGACTGCTGCTGGGGCTTTCCACCGGCGATAGAAGCGTCGAGTATCCCGCGTTCGGCTTGGACTACGAGAATCGCGCAGAGCGGTTTCAGGAGGGCTTTGGCCTTATCAAAACGGTCACCGAAAACGCCTTCCCGGTCGCCCGCACCCAGCACTATGGCCAACTCGAGGGCGCTATAGATCTCATTCCGAAACCGATCAGGCAGCGGCTGCCCATGATCGTTGTGGGCAGGGCGCGCCAGACCTTCTCCTGGATCGCGCAGAACAGCGACGCCTGGCTCTGGCATCTGAGTGATTTCCGGCAGTTGCCCGCCATGCTTGAGGAATGGCGTTCGGTACACGGTGAAAATTGGCTGCGCCCCTACGGGTATGGGGCTTTCTTCGACTTGCTCGATAACCCGAATGCGCCAATGCAATACGTGGGCAATGGTTTGCGATCCGGCCGCAACGCGTTGATTGCGCTGTTGGCGCATCAGCAAGAGCACGGTGTGAGCCATGTGGCGTTCAACCTGAAAGCCTTGCGCCGGCCTGCCGAGGACGCGTTGGCCGAATTGGCGGAGTTCGTGCTGCCGCAATTTCCTTCCGAATGAGGTGACTCACCATGTCGAATGCTATTACTCGCCCCGCCTTGATTGCCGCCGTGGACGCATTTATCCAGGCTTGGCAAAGCGTACCTGCGCGGCTCTCGCTGCTCGATTTGTCCGAGGAAGTCGAACTTGTCTCCAGCCACCGCGCTGCGGCGCAAGGCCGGAACGCCGTGACGGCTTGGCTAGCTGCGGAAAGATCTTCCTTCGAGGCGTTGGAGATTGCACACAGCAATCCGGTGCTCGCCGCGACTGAAGATGAAGGCGTTGTTGGCGCGTACTTTTATGGCCAAGGATCGGCCTCCCAGGGGAGGACGTTGGCTTTTGGCGGCGTTCTGCTCCTCACGGTGAAGAACGCCGCCAACGCGGCGCGTATCACTCGCATCCAGATTCAGATGAACTGGACGGAAGGAGACCTGAAGCAGACCCCCGATTGGGCGATGCCAGTGATGCGGCGGCTTTGGGAGCCGGGCGACACGGCGCCGGCGATCGTCAGCGAGCTGGATGCGCCGTGGCGCCATGTGCCGCAAAGCAACCTCACGTTTACTGACGTTGAGGCTATAGCAAATGCCTGGTACCGCTATGCATGGGCGCTGGATCAAGCTGATTACTCGTTGTTCGACGCGGTATTCACTGCGGATGCGACGGCGGAGCTGACGCCGATGGGAACGCTGGCCGGCAAGCACACGCTGGTGGGCACGCTTAAAGCCTTCCGCATGCCCTGGCCTTGGATGAAGCACTACGGGGAGCCGATCTCGATTGAACACGATGGCAGCGCGGCGACCATGATTATGGGACGGCTGATACCTGGCCGCACGCGGACAGAGTCGGGCAAGCGTCTCTTCGGCGCCCATTACAAAATCGGTGCGCGGAAAACGGCGGGGCAGGGATGGCAGATCAATGAAATGCGTTACGTGCCCGGTTGGGTGGAAGTCGAGTGAGACCACGGCGCGTCTTCCACAGCCGAAAATTGGGGAAGACGCGCCGCGCGAAAGGCGTCCTAATGCCAAGCCGGCGCAACTGCGGTCTCGCGCATGATCGCTTCGGGTGTCCGGTATCGTTCGGCCATCTCCCGCTCTTTCTCGTCGCGGAGTTGGGCCTGCATGTAACGGCCCAGATCGCGGGCATGGCCGACGATAAACTTGCCGAACGCTAGCCGTTCGCGCTCGTAGTCCTGCAATGCGTGGATCACGTCCTGGGTGCCATCCAACGCATCCACCAGAGCGCTTGCGTCGCCCGCCGCCTTAGTCACGCCCATGCCACAGTGGGGCCGGGCGACAAAGGCCGCGTCGCCCAGCAGGGCGATCCGGCCGACCGCCAAGCGCTGGCTCTCCAGGTCAAAGATCGGCTGGAAGAACAGATTTTCCGTCTTCTCAACGACTTCGGCGAACTGCGGCGCCAACACCGAATGAGCCGCGTCGCGCGCATGCTGCACAATCTCAGGCCGAATGAGAGGCGGGGGTATGCCGTCCATCCAGACTTGCCCCTGGCTGTCGGTCACCATGTCGCGAAAGGTGGTCTGGGCATCTGCAGGGCGATACCAAACGAAGTTGAAACGGCGCGCGCCTGCCTCGGCGTCGGCGGATCCCGCTACGGGATACGCGATCATCTGTTCGTGCGGGGGCAGCCCGAACGCAAAATAGGGGCAGAGTTCTTGTCGGGTGCGCGGACTTAGGGCGGATTCTTCCACCAGGCCGCGCCAGGCGATGTACCCGGCGTACTCGGGTCGAACCTCAGGAAGTAGCGCTTGGCGGATAGTTGATCGAAGCCCGTCCGCGGCAATCACCAGATCAGCCGAGACGCGTGCGCCGCCAACGAACTCCAGGGTCGCCGTGTGCTCGTCCTGCGTGATGCGCTCCAAGGCGTGCCCCCGGTGATAGCGGGACTCTGGGAAACGCGCTTTCAGAATGCTGTACAACCGTCCCCATGCCGTCAGCAATTGAGGCAAGGGCCGGCTTGCCAGCACGCTCCCGTCAAGGGCCAGCGTAACGCGCTCGGCGACCTCGATGCCGACCGATTCATCCGACTCGACCCCGATACGGTCGAGCACGTCGAGCAACTCGGGATGTGTCACGATGCCCGCTCCGCGTCCCGCCAACTCATCTCCGACGCGTTCGTACACGTCGACGTCCCAGCCTGCACGCAATAGCAGGTTCGCAGCGAACAAACCGCCGAGCGATCCCCCGACCACCGCAGCCTTACGCGTCGTCGCCATGTTTGGCCTCCATCGATTGTGTGGAATTTGCCAGCGCGATGGCCTCTGCGGCAGGGTAGTTGAGTTCGATCGTGACGCCCGACGGGTCTTCGACGAATACCTGATGCAAACCGAGGCCGGGCACCGTCCGTTCGCGGAACGGAAGGTCGGCACCGGTCAGGCGCTCCCGCATGTCGGCGAGGTCGGAGGCCAGAAAGGCCAGGTGGTCCACGGCACCGCTACCTTGAAGACTGGATTCTTCTTTATCGCCGAGGTAGTCAGACAGCCCCTTAGGATCGTTGGGGTCGATGCCGATGATATGGACGACGCCGAAATCCGCCTCGTCGCCGCCTTGGTAGAGCCAGATGCCAGGAAAGTTGAACGCTGGCCGAAAGCCCTCCTTGAATCCCAGGACCGTGGTGTAGAAGTGGCGCGACGCCTCAAGGGAGGTGGTTCGCACCGAATAGTGGGCAAGCTTGCGGATAGGCATGTTGCTCCTCCTTTTTTAGTGATCGGTTGATAAATACTAATGATCGACCGATCAATAAACAAGCTCAATTCAGCGAAAGAACCACTGGGGTTTTCCCCTTAATGGATTTCGTTGACATTGGCCATGACCTGGATCAAAGTTATCGAACGATAAACAACGAATTTCAGATTCGTGATACGAGGAGACTTCGATGACCATGCGAACGTCGGGCATGCTTGGATCTCTGCTGCTGGGTGCGATGCTCTCAGCAGCGGGGGCCCAGGCTCAGAACATCAAGATCGGTCTACCAGTTCCCCTGAGCGGCCCGTATGGCGCGGAGGCGCAGGACCAGGTTCGTAATGCCGAGCTGGCGGTCAAGCAGTTCAATGACGCGGGCGGGCTCAACGGCCAGAAGGCCGAACTGCTGGTTCGTGACGACCGGTTGAATCCTGCAGAGGCCGCGACGCGGGCGCTTGAGCTTATCGAGAAGGACGGGGTCAATTTCATTGTGGGCGGCCTGTCCGCGGCGACGCAGTTGTCGATCAACAATGTGACCCGGCAGCGCAAGAAGCTCTACATCTCCATCAGCCAGTCCGACGCGATCAACGAGGCAAGCGACGCCAGCCCGTATACGTTTCATGAGGCGCTGAACCCGCACATGACGACGCAGGCAGTGGGCAAATATGTGTTCAAACCGGGCATGAAAGTCGCATTCCTGACTGCGGACTACGCCTATGGCCATGAGATGACGCGAGGATTCACTGAAGTCGCGCGCCAGCAGGGTGCCGTCGTGGTTGGTGAAGTCAAGCACCCATTGGGCGCCAGCGACTATTCCGCTTTCCTGCCGCGGCTGAAGGCATTGAACCCCGACGTCCTGGTATTCAACAACTTCGGCGCCGACAACCGTATCTCGATCAAGCAGGCGGCTGACTTTGGCATGAAGCGCAACATCAAGTTCGTGACGCCGATTCTGACCTATACCGCGCGTATCTCTGGCGGGCCGTCGACGTATCAAGACGTCATTGGTGGCACGCAGTACTACTGGGCCATCCAGGACGGACTTCCGTCCGCCAAGGCATTCAACGCCGCCTTCCAGGCAGAGAACAAGGGACGTTTCCCTTCGGACTACGGTGCGATGGCCTATTCGGCGGTTAAGTCGCTCTTGCTGGCAGTGAAAGCGGCGGGCAGCACGGAGACCGACAAAGTGGCGGCAGCACTGCGCGACTTGAAGTACGACACCTACAAGGGCCCTCAGTACTACCGCGCCTGCGACCAGCAATCGGTGCAGTCGGTGCTGGTGATCCAGTCGGTGGGCAAGGACAGCGCGCATCCCGATGAGGTGTTCAAAGTGTTGCACACCGAGGCTCCAAGCGAGCAGATCTTGCGCAGCTGCGAAACGCTTGGGTTCAAGTAAGAACAACTCTCCGCCGAGGTCCGCGCTTCGGTGGAGCAGGGGATACGTATGACTCTCGATCTTGTGTTGCTCCAGCTGTTCACCGGTCTTGCGCTCGGAGCAATCTATGTGTTGCTGGCGGTGGGCCTGTCGCTGATCTTCGGCATGCTTACCGTCGTCAACTTTGCCCATGGTGCATTTTTCATGCTGGGCGCCTATGCCGGTGTACTGGTGCTGGACTGGACTCAGAACTTTTGGGCGGCAATGGTCCTTGCGCCGATCGCCGTCGCGGGTATCGGAATGATCTGCGAGCGGTGGTTGATCCGGCCACTCTACGGGCGTGGCATCGATTATCCGCTGTTGCTGACCTTTGGTCTTGCCTACATGCTCGTGGAAGCGGTGCGCATGGTGTTCGGTCGAGCCGGTCTGCCGTTTGATGCACCCGAGGCCCTGAGCGGTTTCACCAACCTCGGATTTTTCGACTTTCCCACCTACCGACTCTTCATCATCGCGGTCACCGCTGTGCTGCTGCTGGCGCTTTGGTTGCTGCTCGAGAAGACGTCCTTCGGCTTGATTGTCCGGGCGGGCGCCCGTGACCCGGTCATCGTGCGGGTGCTGGGCGTGGATGTGTCGCGAGTCTGGCTACTCGTGTTCGGCCTGGGGACGGGCATCGCCGCGCTGGCAGGCGTACTCGCCGCACCGCTACAAGGGGTGTCTCCGGAAATGGGAACGTCGGTGTTGATCGTCGCTTTTGTCGTGACGGTTGTCGGCGGTATGGGCTCCTTGATGGGCGCGGTCGTAGCAGGCCTGCTGGTCGGGGTCGCGGAAAGCATGTCTGTGCTGTTCTTCCCGGAAGCCGCCAAGGTGTCGATGTTCGTGATCATGGCCGCGGTGTTGCTGTGGCGGCCGCAGGGGCTGTTCGGACGCTCTGGTCTGATGGCATAAGGAATGAAAATCATGAATTCACTGTCATTTGCTGCCGCAAAGCCGGCAGTCCGCAGCACCGGTCTCGTCGCGGCGGTGTCGCGGCACCGCGTGCTGGCGTCGATTGCATTTTTCTGTGTGTTCCCATGGATCATGCCGTACCAGTCCGTCGCCATCAACGTGCTGATCTTCGGTCTCTATGCGTTGGGCTTCAACCTGCTGTTTGGGTACATGGGCCTGCTGTCATTCGGACACGCCGCCTTTCTGGGTACAGGCGCGTACACGGCCGGCATTCTCATCTCGCAGTACGGCGCCGCCTGGTGGTGGGCCGTTCCGGCGGCCGTCGCAATGTCGGCCGTGATCGCGCTGATCATGGGCCTCTTGGCCATAAGAACGCGCGGAATCTACTTCGCGATGGTGACGTTGGCTTTATCGCAGTGTGTCTACTTCTTCGTCTACCAGCTGCCGGCATCCGGCGGTGAAAACGGCCTGCGCGGCGTAAACGTGGCGGAAGTTTCCCTGTTCGGCCTGAAGTTGAATCTGCTTGATCCAATGCAGAAGTACTACTTCATCCTTGGCTTCGTCGCCATTGCGATGGCCGTCCTGTCGCGCATCCTGGCGTCACCCTTCGGCGGCGTGATTGAGGCCATCCGGGAGAACGAATCCAGGGCGCGCGCCTGCGGCTTCGACGTCGACCGCAGCAAGCTGCTGACGTTCGTCCTGTCGGCTGCGTTCTGCGGACTGGCTGGCGCCCTGAATGCCATTCATCTGTCCAGTGTCGCGATCGAAACGCTTGCCTACACCACATCCGGCATGGTGGTCATGCTCTGCCTGTTGGGTGGCATGGGCACGTACTTTGGTCCGTTCGTGGGCGCGGCGTTGTTTCTGTTCATTCAGGACGTTGCCTCCGAATACACGGAAAACTGGCAGCTCTACGTGGGGGCCGTCTTCGTTTTCTTCGTTCTCTTCTTCCCTAAGGGTGTCTGGGGAACGCTGTTGGAAAGGATTCGTCATGAACGCTGATCCCATTATCGAGACCCGGGCCGTAAGCAAGCGGTTTGGCGACTTCGTAGCACTAAAAGACGTTTCGGTGCGGATTCCTCGCGGTCAGCTCACCTCGATTATTGGCCCCAATGGCGCAGGAAAGAGCACTTACTTCAATCTGTTGTCGGGTGCGTTCTCGCCGAGCGAAGGCCAGATCTACTTCGAAGGGCGCGATATCACCGGGCTACCTGGCCACCGCTTCGCGCACAGCGGGATCGCAAAATCGTTCCAGATCACCAATCTCTTCCCAAGCTTCAGCGCGCTCGAGAATGTGCGGATTGCGCTCCAGGCACACGTCTCGCGCTACAACCTCTGGAGTCGTCGAGACAGCCTCGCCGAACTACATGATCGCGCCATGGCCCTGCTCGAGACCGTCGGCCTGGCCGAGAAGAGCCGAGTGCCGGCGCGGGAGCTTGCACATGGCCAGCAGCGGGCGCTGGAGATCGCTGTTGCCCTGGCGGCCGATCCATCGTTAATGCTGATGGACGAACCCACCGCGGGGATGAGTCCAGAGGAAACGCGCGCCATGATGGCGCTGATACGCCGCCTCGTAGAGGAGCGCAGCGTGATCCTCGTTGAACACAAGATGAAGTTGGTGATGGGAATCAGCGACAGGATCGTCGTGCTTCATCACGGTGAACTGCTCGCTGAGGGTACTCCGGACGACATTCGCGCCAATGAGACCGTCAAGCGTGTCTATCTTGGCCAGGGAAATCATTGAGGTCGATCATGCTGAAAATCGAAAATTTGCATGCCTGGTATGGCGGCAGCCATATTTTGCAGGGCGTCAATCTCGAAGTCGGGGCAGGGGAGCTGGTTTGCCTTGTCGGGCGCAACGGCGCCGGCAAAACTACCACGGTTAAAAGCGTCGCCGGCCTGATCCCCAAAACCCGAGGTACTGTGCGCTTTGAGGGCAAGGACATCCTCGGCATGCCCGCCCATGCCCGCTACGCCATGGGATTGGCCTATGTCCCGGAGGAGCGGCGCATCGTCCCGGGCTTGACCGTTCGAGAGAACATTCAACTGGGTTTGATGCAATCTCCGTTGCATCGGCGTGAAAAGGAAATCATCGATGAAATCGCTGAGACCTTTCCCCGACTCAAGGAGCGGTTGGACCAACAGGCCGTAACCATGTCCGGCGGTGAACAACAAATGCTTGCCATTGCACGCGCCACCGCATCGCGCCCGAAGTTCATCATGCTGGATGAGCCGTCAGAAGGCATCATGCCGGTACTGGTGGACGAGATGTTTCGCTACTTCGAATCGTTGAAAGCCTCCGGGGTCACGATTCTGTTGATTGAGCAGAACGTCGAGCTTGCACTGAAGATTGCGGATCGCGCCTACATCCTCGACCAGGGAGAGATCGTGCATACGGATACCGCACGATCAATGCTCGCGGACGAAGCGATGCAGGAGCGTTATTGTTCCGTTTGACGAGAGCTGCAGCCCGCCGCCCGGGTAGGCGCGGCGGATTGCTAGAATCGCATGACACCTCGGAGGTCACGCTCCGAAGGATGCCTAAGGAGACAGACCTGGACGCACCAAGCAAACAAGGCCGCCGCCTTCAGCCCGAAGAGCGCGAGCAGCAGATCGTCGAAAAGGCGATCGAACACTTCACCCGAAACGGGTTTGAAGGCAGCACGCGCGAGCTGGCCAAGCAGATCGGCGTCACGCAGCCGCTTCTTTATCGCTATTTTTCGAGCAAAGAGGCCCTGATCGAGCGGGTGTATACCGAAGTCTTTCAATGGCGGCGCGAATGGGAGGCGCAGATCAAGGACCGATCCGTGCCTCTGCGTGATCGGCTACATGCGTTCTATATGGATTACTCCACCGTAATCCTGCGTGAGGAGTGGATCCGCATTTTCATTTTCGCGGGCCTGACGCGCGACGGCATCAACAACCGATACCTCTCACGTCTGCGTACGCAGGTTTTCTTGCCGGTGCTGGCCGAGTTGCGCGCCGAATTCGGGGTGGACGAGCCACGGGACCGCGCAGAAGTGGAGGCGGAGATCGAGATGATCTGGAGTCTGCACGCTGCGATTTTCTATCTTGGCGTGCGTAAATGGATCTACGGCTTGAAGGTCCCCGCCGACCTGGATCAGGTCGTGCGCCAGAAAGTAGACATGTTCCTGCATGGCGCGCCGCCTGCCATGCGTGCGCTGAGGGCCAGCCGCAGCGCCTGACCGTCAACTGGTCCGAATCATGTCTGGGGCGCTCGACCTGAGAGCGCCGACCTCATCCTGCAGCGCAATGATGAATTTTTGCTGCGCAAGTGTCATGGGCCGGTCTACCCGGCGAGCCAGACTGCGGGTCACCCACAAACCATCGATTTGCCGGCCTTCTAGCGTACCCGCCCCGAGGTCGTCCTGTAGCGCCGTGTAGGGCGACACATGCGCTCCAGCCACATTGGCGAGCAGGCCTCGGGTGACTGCAAGTGATTCGGATTGCATGATGACGTTTAGTGCGAATCCCTCCGCACGCGCCGCGTGCTCGAGCAGGCGTCTCAAGGTGTTGTCCGGGCTTGGCTGAATGAGCGCCAGGTCGCGCAACGATCGGACCGCCAGACTCGCTTTGCGCGAACCCGCAACCTTATGGCCGGGATGATAGAACACCCACAGGCTCTCTTCGTACAGGGGGCTTTGATCCAGCAGCGGATTCGCTGGCGCGTCTGTGAGGACAGCCATGTCCAGCCGATCCGACAGAAGCGCATCCCGCAGTTGCGTGCTGTACCCCTCGTCCAGCACCAGGTCGGCCATCGGATGCGCCTGTCGAAACGTCGTGGCGGCCTCCGCCACCAGGGACGCCCCGACCGATGGGGGAAAGCCCACACGCACCGTGCCGACCACCTGCTGCGAGCTTGCCTGCACGGTAGAGCGGGTCTCAGCCGCAAGCCGCAGCATCGCCGCCGCGCCAGCCTGTAACTGTAGCCCCGCCTCGGTGGGTTCTGCGCCCCGGCTATGCCTGAGCAGCAGTTCAACGCCGAGTTCCTCCTCGAGTTGACGGATCTGACGGGTAATGGCGGGCTGCGCGATATGAAGGGCTTGAGCCGCCTTGGTAATGCTCCGCAGTTCTACCACTTTCAGAAAATACTTCAGTTGGGTCAGGTCCATGGGCTAAGCAACGCGGCGAGGGAAGTCTGTCATGCCACTGTGTTATGGATTCGATCGACAAATGATATTTCATTTATGGGACTAAAGCCCGTACGCTCCTGGTCATAAATCGAGGAGACTTAAATCGTGAATGTTTTCAAGACGCGGCTCATCGTTGCCGCAGGCGCCATGTTGGCGATCGCAGGCGCGGTTCCGGCGGCAGCGCAATACCCTGAGCAGCCCATTCGGATCGTCGTTCCTTTTCCGGCTGGCGGGCCGACAGATACGTATGCGCGCATGTTTGCTCGCAATCTGACGGAACAACTGGCGCAACCTGTCATCGTGGAAAACGTGGCGGGCGCCACCGGTCAGATCGGATCCGACCGAGTAGCCCGCGCCGCGCCGGATGGCTACACCTTGCTCTATACATCCAGTAGCGCACAAGTCCTGGCGCCATTGATGGCGCGCAAACCGGCATTCGATCCGGTCAAGGATTTCACGCCCATCACACGAGTGATCGAGTATCCAGTCGTGCTGTACAGCCACCCGGGACTGCCTGTGACGTCGGCCTCGGAACTGGTCGCACTCGCGCGCACCCGAGGTACTCCGATGACCTGCGCCAGCGTTGGGATCGGAAGCGTAGGGCATCTGGCCTGCCAGCAGTTTGCGCTGGCTAACCGCATCGAGCTTCTTCATGTTCCCTACAAAGGCGCGGCGCCGGCGCAAATGGCCGTGATCAGCGGCGAAGCGGACATGACGTTTGACAGTGTGGGGGGCAGCCAAAAGATGGCAGACGCGGGCAAACTGCACGCATTAGTCGTTCTCGGAGACCGCCGCACCAACGGAGCTCCTAACGTGCCAACAGTCGCCGAGGCCGGATTGCCGGCGGTCTCTGCGTACGTATGGACGGGAGTGCTCGGACCCGCGGGTCTGCCACAGCCGATCCAGGCCAAGCTGAACGAGGCGCTGATCAAGGCGCTGAAATCTCCCGAGTTTTCCGCGCGCATGAAACAGGACGGCGCCGACAACGCCGCCGGCTCTCCCGCGGAATTCGCCGAGCGCATCCTTCATGAGCAAGCGCAATGGCGCGACGTGATCCGAGTGAAAAACCTGCAGATCGACTAAGCGCGAGGAATTGACTGTGCAGAACCAAGAACAAATGATTGTGGAATGGGACGTCGCCATCGCGATGGACGATGGATTGACGCTGCGCGCAGACGTGTTTCGCCCGCGCGGAGACGAGCGCGTTCCCGTACTTCTGAGCTACGGGCCATACGGCAAGGGGCTCGCATTCCAGGAGGGATATCCGACGGCCTGGGAGATCATGGCCAGAGAACATCCCGACACAGTCACTGGCACGAGCAACCGTTATCAGAACTGGGAGACCGCGGATCCGGAGAAATGGGTTCCGCATGGCTACGCGCTCTTGCGCATTGACTCACGGGGCGCCGGCCGCAGTCCGGGCTACCTTGATCCTCATTCGCCGCGCGAGATCGACGACATCGTGCAGTGCATCGCCTGGGCGGCGCAACAGCCTTGGAGTAACGGCAAGGTCGGGATGAGCGGAATCTCGTACTACGCGTCCAACCAATGGCGTGCCGCCGCGCGGCGTCCGCAGGGGCTGGCGGCAATCTGCGTGTGGGAGGGTTATCACGATCGCTATCGAGATGCGACGCGCCACGGCGGCATGTTGTGTTCTTTCTCGCGAAACTGGGCTGAAATGCAGGTTCGTACCGTTCAGCATGGCCGTGGCGAGCGGGGTGCCCGAAGCGCAATTACCGGCGAACTTGTGGCCGGACCCGAGACGCTTGCGGAGGACGTGCTTGCCGCCCAACGCGCCAACCTGTGGCCAGCGTTCCAGCGTGAACGTCTCGATGGGCCGGTCTATCAGGAGCGCACCGCCAAGCTCGAAGATATCGATGTGCCGCTGCTGTCGTGCGGCAACTGGGGGGGGCAGGGCTTGCACCTGCGGGGCAACGTCGAGGGCTTTTTGCAGGCTGGAAGCCGTCAGAAATGGCTGGAAATGCACGGGGGTACGCATTGGGCGGTCTACTACACGGACTATGCTGTAGAACTGCAACGCCGCTTCTTCGATCGTTTCCTTAAAGGCGCGGATAACGACTGGGACTCCACGCCTGCGGTACGCCTGCAAGTGCGCCATATTGATCATTTCGTCGAACGATTCGAATACGAGTGGCCTCTCGCGCGTACCCAGTGGCAGCGTCTCTACCTGCATCCGGATGGCAGTCTGCAGGAAGACGTGCCATCTGGCACGGCGCGGCTCGAATACGAGCCCCTGGCCTCCGGCCAGCGGTTCGTTTCGGCGCCTTTCAGCGAAACGACGGAGATTACTGGACCGTCCGCAGTGAAGCTATTTCTGTCCTCGCAAACCGAGGACGCAGACGTTTTCATCGTGCTGCATCTAATCGATCCCGCCGGCGAGGAGGTCACCTTCCAGGGTGCGCTCGATCCCCACACGCCCATTGCTCAAGGTTGGTTGCGGGCGTCACAGCGTGAACTCGATACACAACGCAGCCTGCCGTATCGCCCGTATCACACGCACGCGAACGTGCAACCACTGGAACCAGGCGTGCCCGTGGAACTCGACGTGGAAGTCTTGCCGACGTCCGTCGTGGTGCCGGCGGGCTACCGTATTGGTTTATCCGTGCTCGGCAAGGACTACGAACACGCCGGGGAGGGGGCCTCGTTGTCGAACATGAAGAACGTCATGCGCGGCTGCGGACCGTTCCTGCACGACGATGAGGGAGATCGGCCAGCGCACATTTACGGTGGGCGCTGCAGCCTGCACTTTGACGGAGAAGCCGCACCGTATGTGCTGCTTCCCGTCATCCCATCGGCCTGATGCGCCGAATATCCGCGAAATGAGTCGCCGGCCGCCAGTCGCAGCGGCCGGCTACAGCGCGATCTTGGAGGTAGATTTCACGACCTGCATCGGAATTTCGGTTTTGACACTTTGGACGATGGGCAGGACCGTGAGGTGCTTCACCTGAAACTCGCGATAGGCGGCCAGGTCCGACACGACGACGCGCAATAAAAAATCGCAATCGCCGGCCATGAGATGGCACTCGGTGATTTGATCCATCAGCGCGACCTCTCGGGTGAACGCCTCCACGGTTTTTTCATCCTGACCCGTGAGCCAGACGCGTACGAACACCGTCAGCGCGGCATCCACCATGGCGGGATTGAGAATGGCGGCGTACCGCTGGATCTAGCCGGCGTCTTCAAGCAATTTGACACCACGCAGGCAAGGGGAGGGCGAGAGGCCCACGATCTTTGCCAGTTCCACGTTCTGAAGCCGCCCATCGTCCTGCAGGGCGTTGAGGATCTTTCGGTCAATCTTGTCGAGCGATGGTGTCATGGCGGAAGCGGGGAGGAAAAGTGGACCATTCCGATCATCGTCTTATCGGGATGAAATCTGAAGCCGATAATTGATACTTTAATGGCATTAGATGCCAATTATTGAGTTCGTTTGGGCACGAGAAGACGTCAAATTCCATCTCGCTTGGCGGATAATTTTTCTCTTTTCACGACTCAACGGATTGTGGTTATGCAGCATGAACGACGCGACTTCACACACGCAGCGTCTCTGGTTGGCTTCATAGGTTTGGGCGTCATGGGTCAACCCATGGCGCTGAATCTGGCGCGCGCCGGTGTGCCGCTGATCGTGTGGAATCGCAGTCCGGAGCGCACGGCGCCGCTGGCGGCCGCCGGCGCCCACGTTGCGCCCGACGTCGACACCTTGCTTGGTCAGGTTGAACTGGCCATTGTCATGCTGGTCGACAGCGCGGCGATCGACGCCGTGTTTGGAAGAGGTACCCCGGCGTTTGCCGCACGCGTCGCAGGCAAGACGATTGTCAGCATGAGCTCCGTTGCGCCGGATTACGCGCGAGGCCTTTGCGCGGACATCGAGGCCGCCGGCGGTCGCTATGTGGAGTGTCCGGTCTCCGGATCACGCAAGCCCGCCAAGGCCGGTCAACTGGTGGGGCTGATCGGCGGCCGGGAAGAAGACGTCGAGCGCGTTCGCAGTTGGATTGCGCCCATGTGCCGGGAGATCGTTGCCTGCGATGGCGCGGGCTATGCGCTTCTGATGAAGCTGTCCGTCAACCTCTACCTGAACACGATGCTGGCCGGCCTGGCGGAAGCGGTGAACTTTGCCGAAAGGCAGGGACTTGATCTTGCCGTGCTCCAGGCCGCCATCGACGCCGGTCCCATGGCATGCGATGTAACGCGGGTGAAGATGCCCAAGCTGACCGCGAACGACTTTTCCGTTCAAGCGGCGTCGTCGGACGCCTGGGCGAGTTGCCAGCTCATTGCCGAGGCTGCGCGGTCTAAAAACATCGCATCGCCGCTCCTGCACATGAGTCTGGCGCTGTACGGGGAGACGGTGACTCTGGGTAACGGCCGCAATGACATGGTGTCCGTGATTGAGGCCATCCGACGCCGGTCTGACGAACTCGGTTGATCGAAAGGCCGACATGTTGGTCGCGATGTTCGCAACGTTCCTGGCGAGCCTGCCTGTTTTTGGTCTGATCGCTGCGGGTGCAATCGCTGCGCGCACCAAGGTTCTTGCCGATGAGGCGGGTGATGCGCTCAATCGATATGTGACCTGGCTGGCGCTGCCGGCCCTCTTGTTCAAGACCGTGGCCGATGCCCGCTGGGATGCCCTTTTGCAACCAGGGTTCATTGCGTCATTTTGCTTGAGCGGCCTCGTGACGCTAGCCGTTGCAATGCTGGCGGCCCGAATCTTTGCCCGCCGCGCGTTGGCTCAGTCGGCGATCGACAGTCTCAACGCGAGCTACCCTAATGTGGGTTTCATGGGATTCCCGTTGGCGGTGGCGCTACTCGAGCCTGCAGCGCTGGTTCCGACGACCATCGCCGCCATTCTCACGATGTGCGTGTTTTTCGCCTTGACCATCGTATTGGTCGAGCTCGGACTGAATGCGGGGGCCGGGGTGTGGATTGTGGGCAAGAAAGTTACGAAAGCCGTTTTGCGACACCCCTTGATCGTGGCGCCGGCTTGCGGCCTGCCATTCGCGCTGGCGGATTTGGCTGTTCCGGGTCCGATCGCTTCTCTGGCCAGCCTGCTGGCGGCCTCGGCGGCGCCCTGCGCCTTGGCTGCAATTGGACTGTTTATGGTTCGGGCCAAAGGCGAAAATGGCACCAACGAGACCACCGGCGTTGCAGCACTGATCGGTGGCAAGCTCCTGCTGCAGCCTTTGCTCGCCTGGCTGTTCGCGCGATACGTCTTTAATCTCGATGCTGAGACCGTTCTGGTTGCCGTACTGATGGCCGCGTTGCCTACGGGCACCGGCTCGTTCATGCTGGCGGGGCATTACCGATTCGATGCAGCGCTGCCGGCTCGGGTGATCGCTGGCTCGACCTTGCTGTCTATCGTGACCATCGCCCTCGTCGTGGCGCTCTTGCGCTAGGCGTGACGCCTTGTTCGGAGGGTCAATGCGAGGGCGCAGGGCGCACCGATGGCGATCTTTTAGAATTGCAGGCGCAGGTTTGCACTTTCCCGGAGCGCAGTATGGACCGATTCGCGGCATTGGCCGCCTTCATCGCTGTTGTCGAAAACGGCGGCTTCTCGCCGGCCGCGCGACGGTTGGGCGTCGCTCCGTCATCGTTGACGCGGCAGGTCAACGCGCTCGGGCGCTCGCTGGGCACGCAATTGTTGAACCGTTCGACTCGGGCGCTTACGCTGACTGAAGTGGGGGAGCAGTACTTCGACGATGGCCGCCGTGTTCTGGGAGACCTGGAGCGCGCGGATCAATCGGCTGGTGAGCTGACCGGCCCTCCAAAAGGAGTGCTTAGGCTGAGCGTACCCGTCGCATTCGGGCGCCTGCATGTGGCCCCATTCCTTCCCGCGTTCCTGGCCGCGTACCCGGGAGTGCGTTTGGACATCCAATTGACCGATGCGGTGGTGAATCTTGCCGAGCAGCGGATGGATATGGCGATCCGCTTGGGCGCCCAGCCGCCTGATACGACGATTGCGAAGCGTCTGGCTCCGCATCGTCGGGTAATTTGCGCGAGCCCGGCCTACCTCGAAGCGCACGGTACGCCGGCGGAGCCCCACGAACTGAGCGATCACAATTGCCTCTTGTTCGACTACCTTGCCGGTCGGGCCGCCTGGACATTGTCCAAAGGCGACGCGTCGCACGAAATTCCCGTAACAGGGAATCTACGCGCCAACGGTTCCGAACTGTTGCGAGTCGCGGCCCTTGGCGGGGCAGGCCTGGTGTTGATGCCGACCTGGCTAGTCGGCGAGGATCTGCGAACCGGGCGGCTGCGCTGTGTGCTTTCTGACTGGACCCCATCGATCAGCGGCGGGGAGGGGGCCATCTGGGCCGTTTATCCGCGCAGTCGGCGTGGATCCCGCAAGCTGACCGTCCTGATTGAGTTCCTGGCGGAGCGCTTTGGCCCCAGTCCTTACTGGGACGATTTCGTCATCGCTCAGCGCGACGGCTCAGCGTAATAGCGCCCGGGAGGCACCTATCATCTTTGCGCGGCACGCAAAGGTGTTGCCGTTTATCAGGTGATTATCAAGCCGCCGATAACCCGGCAAAGTACAGGCATCCACAACGGAAGCCATCATGTACGCCTCAAATCACGACCTCATCGATGCCGATGCCGAGCGACGCGCGATCATCATCGGCGGATCTTTGGGCGGACTCTTCGCCGCAACGCTGCTTCGTAAGACCGGTTGGCACGTCGACGTGTATGAACGATCGCTGCACTCGCTGGATGCGCGCG
The DNA here is from genome assembly GCF_019091095.1 of Achromobacter sp. GbtcB20. NCBI lineage: Bacteria > Pseudomonadati > Pseudomonadota > Betaproteobacteria > Burkholderiales > Alcaligenaceae > Achromobacter > Achromobacter sp. GbtcB20. The sequence continues at coordinate 35,918 of NZ_JAGXJZ010000022.1, forward strand.
GGGGAGGGATCGTGCTGCAGCCCGAGGTCGTTGAAGTCTTGCAGCGGACAGGACTGGCGTTGGATCAAACCGTGCTTGGCGTGGCGAGCGCCTATCGCACCGTATTCCGCCCGGACGGCTCTGTTCAATCGCGCAACTATTCTCCTCAAATTCAGACGTCCTGGTCGCTCATCTACAACACCTTGCGCGGGGGAATGGAGTCACGACACTATCATCAGGACAAGCAACTGGTAGGTATCGAGTCACACACGTCTGCAGGTCGAATCACTGCAACGTTTGCCGACGGCGAATCGGCATCCGGCGCACTGCTCATCGGCGCGGACGGCGGCGACTCGACTGTGCGTCGCCTTCGATGGCCGGGTATCCAGCCTGCCTATGCCGGTTACCTTGCATGGCGGGGACTGGTTCCTGAAGCGGCGATGCCTGACATCGCGCGGCAGACGCTAGCTGGCGACTTCGCGTTCGCCCACAACGACGGCTCGCATATGCTCGGCTACCTGGTGCCAGGCGATGGCAACGATATGCGCCCGGGCCACCGTCTATACAACTGGGTGTGGTACCGCGTCGCGGATGTATCGCTGCTGCACGACATCATGCTTGACGCTGACGGCCGTCAAAGAGCGTCCTCGGTGCCGGAAGGGAAGCTCGCAACCCGTTGGGCGGGTCATTTGCATGCTGACGCCGACCGCCTTTTGCCTCCTGCATTTCGGGCAATCGTGAAGGCCACCGAGCATCCGTTCGCCCAGGCCATCCGTGATTTGGCCGTCGAGGATCTTGTCGACGGCAGGGTTGCACTCTTGGGCGACGCAGCAGCGATTCCGCGTCCGCACACCGCCGCCAGCACGTCGAAGGCCGCGGGGAACGCGCTGGCGCTTTCGGACGCATTGACCCAGTTTCCAGTGGACGTCGATGCAGCATTGGCTGCTTGGAATCCAGCACAAGCAGCGGTGGGTAAACGCCTTATGCAGCACGGAATTCAGATTGGCGATTCACTGCTCTTCGGCCGATCGAAGGCCACTTTGATCGGGTGACGGGTCTAGATCCCTCACATCATTCACACCCTCGTAAAAACAGGAAGTTCATCATGTCAGAAGCTCTGTTCGAAGCGATGTCGGTCGGTCCATATCAACTCTCACACCGAGTCGCCATGGCGCCGCTCACGCATTCCAGGGCGGGTCAGCCCGGAGACGTTCCTACCGCCTTGAATATGGAGTACTACCGACAGCGGGCCAGCGCCGCGTTGCTGATCACCGAGGCAACGCAGATATCCAAGCAAGGGCAGGGCTACGCGTGGACGCCGGGTATCTACAGCGATGCCCAGGTCGAAGCCTGGCGCCATATCGCCGACGCAGTGCACAAGGAAGGCGGGGCAATCTTCATGCAACTTTGGCATGTAGGGCGCGTTTCCCACCCCAGCTTCCAGCCCGGCGGGGCACTTTCCGTCGCGCCCAGCGCTTTGCCCGTACCGGGCAAGACGTTCATCGTGAATGAAAACGGCGAGGGCGTTTGGGGTGATGTACCGGTTCCGCGCGCGCTTGCGACCGAAGAAATCGCAGGCATCGTCAACGATTACCGGGTGGCGGCACGCAATGCGATCAATGCCGGGATGGATGGCGTCGAGATTCACGCTGGCAATGGATACTTGCTCGACCAGTTCATCAATAGCAACAGCAACCATCGAACCGATGCCTACGGAGGATCGCCCAAGAACCGTGCACGCTTCTTGCTCGAGGTGACGCGAGCCGTCGCAGAAGAGATCGGCGCTGAACGGGTCGGCGTCCGGCTGACGCCGATGGGGCGATTCATGGGCATGGGAGACGACACGCCGCAAGACACGTTCGGCTACATCGTCGATGAGCTCAACTCTCTTGGCCTGGCCTACCTGCATCTGGTTGAGCCGGCTGTCGTCGGCACCGTCAAAGACGAAAACCATGATCCAAAATGGGATCAGATCATTCGCGATCTTCGATCCCGATGGTCTGGTGTCCTGATCCTTGCCGGTGGGTACGATCCGAAATCGGCCGCCGAGGCGGTGGGTCAAGGACGAGCGGACATGATCGCGTTTGGACGCCCCTTCCTTGCCAACCCGGATCTGCCTCGACGAATCCGTGAGGGACTCGCGCTGAACGAGCCCGATCCTGCCACGTTCTTTGGTGGCACGGAAACGGGGTATACGGATTATCCCGCCCACAGTTAACGCTACTGCGATTATTTGCGTTCGCTGGCATCGCGGCATGATTCTGACGCACATGCCGCGTTGTCGTAGGCGCGGCCGGCCGCCCTGTGCCGCCGGGCCGCATGATTATGACGGTCGCAGTGGGTCAGTCGGGTCGATGAATCCCGTGTGCGCGCATCCGGCGATGTAGGGTCGAACGCGAGATTCCCAGCCAATTGGCGGCCAGCGTGACATTCCATTCAAACCGGTCCAACACGCCCGCCAGGTCCAATTCTGACCTCGATTCCAAATCGAGGGCCTTGGCTACGCCGGGCCTCAAGGCGGGCGGCAAGCATTCAAGTGAAACCTCATCTGCGTCGCAGAGCGCCAGCGCGTAGCGCGCCACATGATGCAATTCACGAATGTTGCCGGACCACTCATGGCGCAGCAGCGCGGCGCGTGCGGCCGCCGACAGGCGAGGGCAGGGCACGTCAGCCGAAATCGCGGCCTCCTGGAACGCATGATCAATCAGCGCGTTGAGGTCGTCGCGCGACCGCAGCGGTGTCAGTCGTACGGCTGCGCCCTGGATTCGGAAGTGCAGATCGGCGCGGAAAGTCTTGTCGCGTACCATCCCCTCAATGTCACGAAAGCTGGCCGCGATCAGATTGAAGTCCACCCGAACCGGTTGCGACGCGCCCACGGGGACGAATTCCTTGTCGGAGAGCACCTGTAGAAATCGGCTCTGCAACGCCAGCGGCATGTCGCCGATCTCATCCAGAAAAAGCGTACCTCCGTCCGCCTCGAGGATTCTCCCGCGGGCACCCGTTCTTGACGCGCCGGTGAAGGCGCCGGCACGATAGCCGAACAATTCGCTCTCGATCAGTTCGGCGGGGATTGCGGCGCAATTGATCGACACAAACGAGCCCCCGCGGCGGGGCCCGGCCTCGTGAAGCGCGCGTGCCAACGCCGACTTTCCCGAGCCGCTATCTCCCTGCAGCAAAATAGGCAGGCCGCGGGCATATAAACGCTGCGCAATTCGCATCTGTTCTTGCGTTTCGGTGTCGGCACCTGCGATCTGGGCTACCGTTGGAGCGGCGCTTCGGCCGGCCGGAGACGGTGCCCGCGCCGCCGGCGCGCCGGTCGCAATCGGTGCGGTGGAACGCCCGCGTTCCCGGTAGTCAATCTGAACACTTAAGCGTCGTCCAGAGTGGTCGATGAAGGGTGAAGCGCTTTGCGCAATCCGCAGCAGCGTATCGATATCATGCATGCCGGGAAGGCGTTCGCCAAAGATGCGCGGACCGGCGCCAAGCATCTCCAGGGTGTAGGGTGTCGCATCCAGCACGCGGCCGGTATCGTCCAGGGCAAGACGGCCTTCTCCGGCGGGGTCACAGAAATCGCCAGAGGCCGACAGGCGCACCAAGACCCGGCCAGCATGCCTTAGATCGAAACTGCGATTCTCAATACGGCGGGCCGACGCTTCCACCACACGGCGGGCAATCTCATGCACCATGCGGTTGGATGGCTGCAATGAGGTCACGTTCAGCACGGCGGCGAGTTCGCCCTGATTACCAAAGATCGGGGCGACGGTGCATGACAGACCCGACAATCGCTGTGCGAAATGGTCTTCCATCACCACGGACACGGGTCTACGCGTCTGAATGCACAGGCCAATTCCGTTCGTCCCCTGCGAAGACTCAGAAAACATCGCTCCGGGTTGAATCAACGCCGATCGGCAGACGTCGTCCAGGGTTGGGTCGGACTGGACCACCATGAGCGTCCCCCCAGCGTCTGCCAGCATGAGCAACTGCACATGGCTCCCAAGCTGGCCCAGCATCCGGCCGAGTTCGCCACGGGCAAGCGTTTCCAGGCTCTCGGTAGGTGCACGAGCGGCATCGAGCTCTGCCTGTGTGAGCACGTCCGGGCGCGGCACCCGATCAGGGGACAGACCGTAACGCTCATAACACCGTTGCCACGAGTCGTGGATCAATGGTGCGGTGTCCATTGGGAAGGGCTGCGTCTGGGGGGAGACGAGGGCGCTCATGGCAAAACTCCGAAGAGAATTCGTTCGGACGAGTATAGAAGAAGGCCCGGCAGGCGCGGCCAGCCGGGCCGGAGTCACGACGGCCTTAACGCGCGATCGCCTTGCGCACGGCTGGCATGACTTCCGATGCCAACCGCGACATCGTCTCCCATTCCCAGGCACGATTTGCGCCGGCCCCGTCCATGGACGCCATCAGCAGACCATGAAATGGACCGACGTTCTGACGGAAGGACAACAGTTTGTCAGTCACGGTTTGCGGCGAGCCGAAGATCACCATGCTCTCGATCAAGCTCTCCACCGTCACAGATTCGTCGGGCTGCTTCGGATCCGTTTTCATGACGGCCGTGTAGTTGGCGGATTTGAGGACGCGCCAGAGGTAGTCGAAGTAGTAGTAGTTGCTGCCTTCCGGGTTCATCACCCGGTCGCGGGCCTCGGCATCCGTCGGTGCGATGAGAATGTTGCGGGACACGCGCCAGTCTTCGCCGGTCGCCGGACGATTGGCCAGTTCGCAGCCTTCCTGATACTTCTGCCAATGGCTCTTAACCACATACTCCGGGCAAAAGTTGGCGCTCATCGGACCAAAGCCGCGTTGCGCGGCCACCTTGACGCTGCTCGAATAGGGAGACATCGCCGTCATGGTGATCTCGGGGTGCGGCCGCTGATAAGGCTTGGGGATATAGCCAACGCCCAGCTCGGGAATGACCATATCCTTGAGCGAGATCTGCCAGTGTTTTCCCTGGATGTCGTAGGGCGGATCCTGGCGCCACAGTTGCAGGATCGTGTCGATCGCCTCCATCATCCGCTCGTTTCGGTATTCCCCATCCAGGACCTTGAACAGCTCCATGTCGCTCGCAAGTCCACCAGGCCCGATCCCGAACATGAGGCGCCCGCGGCTCAAGTGGTCGAACTGGGCGACCTCGGCGACGACGACGGCCGGATGGTGGTTGGGCAGGGCAATGACGCCAGTGCCGAACTTGATGCGTTTGGTTCGGTGAATCAGCGAAGCGAGAAACATGAGCGGCGCCGAGATCGGTTCCGTGGTGCAAGACATGTGTTCGCCGACCCAAAACTCGTCAAAGCCGAGTTGGTCCGCGTACACAACCTTGTCTGCGTCTTCTTCAAGCGTTTCGGCCATCGGGCGGCCAGGCGGGTGCAAGGGCATTGCGAACATGCCGAGTTTCATAACCTGTCTCCTTGTTTTGCTTTAGGTACTTGCGCGGCATCAGTGATGCCGCTGGGGTGAAATCATGCGCTGAGCGTCGCCAGCGGAACACTGCGTCCGCCCAACCAGACCAGCGGATGATCTTCGGTCGCGGCGGGTGAGGGCAGCACAACCTCTCGAACCCGTGCGATGAATAGGGTGTGCGTGCTGTACGGAATCGTTTGGTCAATCTCGGTGAAGAGCACGGCCCGCGCGGCGGGCAGCCATGGCAGGCCTCTGCCGCCCAAATCCTGGACATCGTGCCAGTCAGACTGCGTAAACCGTTCCGCACGCAGGTCAGAACGAGAAAACGCGTCCAGCAAGTGAACCTGGTCTTTGGCCAGAAAATTGATGCACAGCCGGCCACTCATTTCCAGGACGGGGTGGATTCCCGCAGTGCGGTTGACGGCAACGAGGACGGCGGGCGGATCGACGGTGACTGAGATCACCGCGGAAGCAGCCATACCGTGAGGTGTCCCAGCCGTGTCGCGGCTTGTGATCAGCGCGACCGTGGAGGGCACATTGCGCATGGCCTCTTTGAGACCCGGAATGGGCATGTTCATGAAGACTGTCTCCTTGTACCTTCCCACTCGGTTGGTGGGATGTACAGACGGAGATGCAAAGACTGTGCCAGGTTGGTTCGCCCGTGTTTACGCCGGGGACGGGCATGCAAAGTGGTGTGTCACGCTACACAGGCTTGCGACACCCTCTGTGCCATTGCGTCATAACGGAGGCGACGATCATCTCAACCTTTTACCGGGGTGCCAGGCATCTCTGGCGGTTTCATGAAGCTCTTCGTGACCAGCCCTGCAGCGGCACCTTTGGAACGCGATCGTCATTGGATCGTCAAGCTAGCGGATGGCAACCGACCCTGGCTGTGTGCTATCGAATACTTTGGGATGTGCGCCGCAAGGTCGATGGGACTGGTGGTTCCTGAGACGAAAATCTCAGATGATTACTCGCGCTACATGGTCGAGCGGTTCGACCTGGACGCCACAGGCGAGCAACTTGGGTTCGCCGATCTGTGTGCAATCAGCGGCTCGCCCGCAGCTGACAAGTACGCCAGTTCGGCCGAACGAATCGTCGGCATGCTCGAAGCGGCTTGTGATTCGTCGACAGTAGCCTGCAGCCTGGATGGATTCTTTGCTCAGTACCTGCTGGCCAGCGTCATCCGGAACGGCGACGCACATCTCAAGAATTTTGGATTGTTGTACGGACAGACTTGTCCAGCAACGCTTTCGCCTGTCTACGACATGCTTAGCATGGCGGTTTACGCACCAAAACGTAATGACGGAGATGCCGATGATGGGATGGCTTTAACTCTCAACGGAAGCCGTCGGTGGCCTGCGCCAGCCATGCTGAGTGGCCTCGCTCGACGGTGCAAAGTGTCGCATGAACGCGAAGCCTTTTGGGTTGACCGCCTGGTGACAGCACTCGTAGACGCCGCCAGAGAAACGACCAAAGATAGGAGGCTGGCAAACGTCGACACAACAACCAAGGCCGCTATTGCCAGGATGTTGGAGCTTTGGTCTATCGGGTTGAGGCCCTACGACTCAGTAGCCGCCGAGTTGGTGCGCGAACTCTCGCGGGGAAGCACTGGCCCATCTGGCCTTTGACTGGAAGGCCACTGAGCATCGGTGCAATCTTCAACGATCAGATTTGTGCCCAGTGCGGGCCGTTCAACGCTAATAGGCCTCCAACTTTTCGCAATCTTTACGTCCTTTGGTCACTTTTTAGACAATCTTTACGTCCGATTTCGCTCTTTCCACAAACTTCGTGTCCACTTCGAAGGACGCGAAGCTAGCTTTATAAGTGAGTTCCAACTTTTTCAGTCTTGAGGGATCGATATTTCAGCTATTGGCACAACTTTAAGTCCGCCGACTGAACTCGAAGCTCGCGCCCCCTTCGTTCCATGTGAAGAACGTCACCCGGTCACGTTCTAAATTTGCGCATAATCCTTCTTATGTAAAGTATAGCTATGACAAAACCGCTTTTAATAGCTTGGCCGTTCGTTAAAGACAATTCGTGGACAAATTTAAAGACAGCAGCCAATTCATGGACACTGCGTCCCTTCTTAGCCCAATACTGGGCCCACGAAAGCCAATCAATTTACGCTACGCTGATACTTCCCTCGCGTCCATGTTCATAGTGAGACGCTTTCGGTTTGGCGCAGGCCTTCGTCTTTTGGGAGCTTCTCATGCCAACCCACTCCACGGTGACACGAGATGGCCGGCTGGCCATCCCAAAGCAAATCCGGCAGCACTTTCGCCTCGCGCCTGGCGACAGGGTTTCTTTTTCGATTCTCAGCGATGGATCAGTTGTATTGCGGGCTATGAACCGGAGGGTTGCCGACCTTGCCGGCATTCTAAGGCGGCAAGGTCAACCGACCATACCGATCGAGAGCATGCGGATTAAGGACTCGGACGACGTCTAGGCCTTGCTATGTCTATTTGCAGTAAGAGGCGTAAATGTGCCGGTTATACAAGAAAAATTGACCTAAGAGGCATTTTTATGCCCCTTACGGAATGCAGGTGTTGGGATGTAGGTGATCGTGTCATGGAGCTCTGAAGCGTTAGTGTGTTATCCACAATGGTTCCACGGTAGGCCCGCGGGCCGGGCAAGCGATCGACCGGCACGGCGGTCGTGTTGTTTTGGTCAGCACCAGCCTGATATTCGCGCTCGGACTGGCCATGCGTGGATCCTCCCAAGGACTGTGGTCGATGACCGCCGCCTGGCTCCTTATGTCGCAGCCAATCGACCAAGGACTTCCTACAAGTCCACGTCGTGCTCCCGAAAAATACGCATAGGCCCCCTCCATCCACTCGGCTATTTGTGGACGCCTGATCCTGGCGGCCGTAGTGCTCGTCTAGAGCCGACTGATTGGCGGAGATCCGTTGATCCGCTGCCTCAAGTAGCGCTGAATCGGCGGTCACACCCCGCCTTTGAACCAGGACGCCGCCGTCTGCCAGATTTGATAAAAATTACGGCCCATTACATCTGGGTATACTATGCATCAAACTCGAACCCTCGATGTGTCAAAGGCGCTATGGCCACACTCCCCTGTTCGACCGCTACTGACCACGGCTACGCGGCACTCGCTGGATTGGGCGATATGCAGCTCGCTGACTGGCTCAAGGAAAAAAAGCGGGATAAAAAGGATGTCGTTCTCGTATACGCGGGTACCACCTGCCATGTATATGAGAAGTCTGACGTCCGTGGCAACTTGCTGCCTGCGGACCCCGAAGGCAAAGCGAAAAGTGCCTTTAAGGCATTGGCCAATCAGAATAGACTCTTCACGCTCGAGATTACGCCCTCACAGTTGGCAGGAGCGTCGATGGCTAGCGCTTCATGGGTGCCTACGGCGGCATCCGCTCAACATGTCGACGACTTGCTCGAGCAACGCAAAGTCCGTCTTGGGCGTGTGAACGGGCGTGGGGATTCCATCAGCCTTGAAACCGCCAATCGGGTCTGGGCCGACGCAGGCGGGTGTTGCATGTTTAAAGGTTGCGCGGCCGATTTGAGCACCGTTCCTCTTCATAACTCAGGGGCGCGCGTCGGCTACCTCGCTCACATTGTTGCGTCTGACCCGCGTGGACCACGTGGTAATGAAGCGGACTCGCACAGGCTCTCGAACAATCCCGAGAACATCATGTTGATGTGCGATGCACATCATCGATTGATTGACTGCTTCTCTCCGGGAAGGTTCGATGCCGCTCGACTGCGTCAAATGCGGCGCGAACACACGGAGATGGTCAACAGATATCGCATTGCAATGAGATTGCCGGTCGCTCAAGTGATGACTTTTTTCGCTGACCTCGCAGGCATACCAACACATTGCCCTGACAGTGAGTTTATGGAAACCCTTCTCGCCGAAGGATTTGCGATGCATGCTGAGGTTAAGAGACACCTAACGTACCATAACCGGGATGACCGAACCACAGCTGGATTTTGGGCAAACTATCTCCGGGAAATGGAGCTTGCCATTGGGACGATGGTTCGGGAACTCAGTCGGGGCGGAGCACATTCTCCCGATCGGCTCGCTATTTTTCCCCTACACCACACGCCTACCTTAGTGCTTGCCGGTCGCATCGTCGGGGAAGCGAGAAAAGTGCTTATATTCCAACCTTCTCGAACGCGTAAATCGTGGATGTGGAATACGGCCGCTCCGCTACGTGAGGCAGACACATTTAAGGTCACGGGGCTCACGAGCACGGCAGCTGCCGAAGTGCTGTTGACGGTGGAGTTGACTGCTCATCTCGATGAGGATGCCCTCCCCGCCAGTCTCGCCGCTTTGGTGACCCGTGGCGATTTACCAAGAATTCGGGTTACGACGGATAACCCTAGTGGTGAATGCCTTCAGAGAAAAGAGGATCTAGCGCTGGTACTGGACGCGGCCCGTCTTGCCATCAATTCTATTCAGGACCAGATGCGTGCACAGCGAGTGCATCTGATAGCACTGTGCCCTGCCAGCGCGGCCTTTAGCCTTGGTCAGCTCATGCAGGCAGGCCACCATGCCGCCTTCGTCTTGTATGACCGCCCTAACCGAGAAACCCCATTTAGGGAAGCTTTCACTATCAATGGCTACAGCGTAATTTCACCTGCTGGTGCAGACCAGATTTCTATTTCGATTCGCTGAAGGAAACTAGCATGACAATGACTAAGAATGCTCAGCTTGTTGAAGCGGCGATTCAACGTCGCGATCCCGTTGTCTATCTTACGAAAGCCATGTCCCCTGCAATGGAGGGATTCGGTGTGGTCTTAACGGAGACTGAACAGCGCCCGGAAGAACGCGTTCGTATCCGAAGAAAACGTGAACCTTACGCTCACGCGTTATCGATAGTGAATGACCACATCACGGTAAAGCAAGAGATTATCGATGATGCGGCGACTAGCTACGAGAAAATTGCGGACCGCCTGGTGTCGCGGCTCGATTGGCCTCCCGGCGCGATTAAGGTCTTTCCGCAAGGGTCGGCGAGCACTAAAACGCTGATTCGAACTGTCGGAAACCGCAAGTTCGATATTGACGCAGTTTGCGAGATCGACTTATCGCAAGTTGAGGCGCAAGACCCTATGGCATTCTTCAACGCGATCGGCGATGCCTTGGAGGGCTTAAAGGTTGAGAAAAGGCGCCGCTGCTGGAGCATCAACATTCTAGATAAGCCGTTCTATGTAGAGTTCACTCCTTCCGTTCCGTTGGCAAAGGTCCCTTTGACACGGCGCCAGTCACATGGTCTCAAGCATGCAGAGCCTGCCTTCTTAGGTACAGCGTTGGCTGTGGTGAATACTCCAACGCAAGATTGGAAAACCTCGAACCCGCTGGGTATTCGCGACTGGGTCAATCGCGTTGCTGAAAGAAAAATCGTACTTGCATTGACATTGGAGGCATATGACAGTGCCGTGCGTGCAAATATTGAACCGGTCGGAAAACAAAGTGTCGATGTCGAAGAAACACTTCGAGTGGCCATTCGTCTATTCAAACGACATCGTGATATGTGCGTTCATCGAGGCCTGCTGACCTCGGAGGTCCAGCCAATTTCAATTATTTTGGTTACCCTCCTGACTATATGCTACGACGGTCTCGCAGATTTGATCGAAGGACGCTACCGAAATCCGTACTTTCACGTTATGGATGCGCTCGTTGCTTTGGCAGATTTGCTGCCAGAAATGATTTCCAGGTATCCGGACCTTGGCTATTATCTGGCCAACCCGACTGTGGTAGATGAGAACTTCGCCGAGCGGTGGAATGATGATGAAGGCGAACGAGCTGAAGCTTTCCAGACATGGTGCGGTCTCTTACGCGCAGATCTCCTGTCTATTGCAGCTCTGAGCGACGCGGAGAAAATTAAAGAAAAGACGCTCGAAGTGTTCGGGTGCACGGCGGCCGAACGTGGCCCTGGCGGAGGGAATGGCGGCTCGGAGCCGATCACGGCGCTCGCACCACCGCCAAAACCGGCCCCCCGTACATCGGGGTTGGCTTAACTAATGTCCGTCGACCTCACTGCGCTTTCCAGCTCTTTAGCGGGGGTGCTGATGGGACCACCATTGCGGCATTGGAATGGTGACATCACATATCAGCTCATGCTTCCAGAGCTCGATGTGGGGAGGGCCATTTCCGGCGCGGTGGTCGTGCTTCCAAAGGGCTTCCCGGACCGAGCTATTGCTCGAATACGTCTATCAACCGATTGTCTGCTACGAGTTCCTCATGTGGAGCTCGACGGGCTCCTATGTATAGATGGTGATCCGGGTCCCGGAAGAGGCCTCGACACAAATGACCGCATTCGGACTCTGATTTATAACTTCTACAATGAGTTCCTTGATCCATGGCGTAACGGCGAACTAGACGGGGATTTTGCTAAGGAGCCGCAAAACTATTGGAGCGTTAATGTCGCGCGACTTCGGACTTATGATGATACTGCGCGTTTGGTTTGGACAGTAGACGATGTCCCACGGAGGGCTCATGTCCGCGAAGGCCTTTTGCTACTTCCAACCAGACTAATTGTAGCGGGCGACGGTGATAATCTCTTCGTGCAACGCATCATTATGTCGCTCGGCTATCGCGCAAAGCAGCGGGTCCGAGTCCTCATCGCAGACATTCCTATCTCACACTCTTTTGTACCAGCGACTTGGCCGAGAAATATGGACGCGTTGCTGCGACTCTTGAAAGCTCGGCTGAACACGCCTGAACTTCAGCGCTTCCTTCACCGAAGTCTTCGCCGAAGGCGTTTCACCGAGCATCGGATGGTTCTCTTCCGGACTACCGATGGCGCATACGCGTTTGTTCTACCTGGCGGTCCACCGACGGTGAATCCTGCCCTAAGCCCATACCGCGGACGGCGGAGCCACGCGCGTTCAGGTATTCAAGCCTTGAGGGTAGAACGCGTAGATCCTCAGTGGACTGTGGGGCGAGATCAGTCGCCTGAGGTCGCGACTAGGCAAAGAAAGCGTGTTGTTGTATTCGGAGCGGGAGCCCTTGGCAGCCAAGTGATCGAGGAACTGGCGAAAGCGGGTGTGGGGCACATCACGATTGTGGATCCGGATCAAATGGAGGCGAACAACATAGGGCGGCATTTGCTTGGCATGCACTATGTCAACCACCCAAAAGTTGCGGCGGTTGCGGAAGCCGTGAACAAAAGCCATCCCTCATGTATCGTCAAACCTTATATATGTACTGCTGAAAGATGGCTATTAGAGAACTCGCTCGACGGGATTCACGCAGTATTGGATTTGACTGGCGAGCCAGAAGTGCGTTGGTGCCTAAATGAAGCTCGACGAGCACATCCATGCGCGCTAATTGTCGGATGGATGGAACCGTTCGTCGCGGCAGCACACGCCTGCTTGTTGACGACAGAAACATTGTGGTTTTCCGACGAGGCTCTCAACCATGACCCGCTCAAGTCACTCGAGGCGGTGGATTGGCCAGAGGCGGTTATTCGGCAAGTCCCTGGGTGCAGCAGTCGCTTTCAGGCTTATACCTCCGCAAATGCGGCTTACGCAGTCGCATTGGTCGCGGAAAATGCGCTCAAAGTGGTGGACGGCGGACTCGATCTCTCCAAAGTTATAAGTTGGGTTCGAGGGCAACAGTTCTTGGACCGCCAATGGCCAAATCTGACGCTTCGAGGCTGGGCGGTTGATGCAGAAAGGCACTATGCTGTAGTAAAGGAACGGCCGTTCCGATGAATTGTCGGACCTACTTTTCGCCAGATATGAGCCGCTACGTTTTGTTCACTGAAAGCGTACTTCGGCATATGTACGCGCATGCACAACGGACATGGCGCCAAACTGAGGCTGGGGGTGAGATATTCTCGCCTTCCCCTTACTCGCCTAGGCTTTTGGTCGATACGGTGACCGGCCCTCATCCAAATGACCGACGGTCTCGGCGCTCGTACAATCCGGATGTGCATGCAGCGACGCGTGCGCGTGAAACGCAATATGAGAATAACCGGCACGCTGTCGGTTTGTGGCACACTCATCCCGAACAATATCCCAGCCCCTCAGGACTAGACCAAAAATCTACGGAAGACTACCTAAATGCGTTTGGCCAGGACCGAGCTCAATATCTGAGTGTCATCATTGGAAACCGCGGCGCCTCCCCCGAGATGACGGTCTGGTCTGCTGAAAAATGCGGTGCCTGGCTTCGTTGGATGGAGTGCAGCGGCTCGCTGCCGATATTAGAATCCGGACGCCAATCTCTACGATAAAGACAGTCGGACGCTCGATGGCTCACCGTTCGCCCTCTTTGAAAGATAGCCCGCCTGCCGATGGAGGAAATCCAGATGGAAACCCGGACCGAAGTTTTTGTATCGGTAGATGTTGAAACCTCAGGTCCAATTCCGGGTGAGTACAGCATGCTCTCCATTGGAGCTTGCCTTGTCGAAGCTCCTGAAAGTAATTTCGAGTGTAGATTAAAGCCCTTGAATCGGAATGCAGATCCGGAAGCACTGGCAGTCACGAACTTCTCCCTTTTGGAACTCGAACAGACGGGAAAGGCGCCTCGTCAGGCGATGGCTGAGTTTGATGCGTGGATCAATGAAGTGATTTGTGCCGACCATCAGATCCCGGTGTTCGTGGGGTTGAACGCTCCCTTCGATTGGTCGTTCGTCAACTATTACTTTCACCGTTTTCATGGGAAGAACCCGTTTGGATTTTCCGCTCTGGACATTAAGGCTTATTTTATGGGGGTGACGGGCTGTTCTTGGAGAGACACGCGGTCCAGCATGATGCAAAATCGACTTCTACCTAAAAAAAGGGGAAATCACGACGCACTCCAGGATGCCATCTACCAAGCCGAATTGTTTGCACTCACTCGAAGGTTGAAGCCAGCGCAATGAATTATAGGAATTATGGTTAGGAACGTCCATGTGTTAAACAACCCGCTGAGTTTGCAGACACTGAGTTCCTCTTAGGCGAAAAACTGGGCTTCGAGGGTCATCGATTTACGTTACGCCTGATGATTGCACGACGTCAATCTCCACACCCTTCCAGCATCCTGAAACCGGCAGCCCATCCACGGGGCCGGCATGGACCCAAACCATGCCGACACGGTGGTGCTCATTTACTATGCCACGACCAGCACGGCGCCGCTTCGCTGTGGGGCGTTGATCCGGTCGCGCCATCCTGATCGTCGGGCCACATCTACATTCGACAAAAGCGTCCGGGGCAATGGCCTGATGGGCAGCCTGCCAGGCTCGGAATGGCCTGGCGGGCTGATTGTCACGCGTAGCCGTCACCTACCATTTCGCAGGATTTGTGCTCGTCGTAATGGGGGCTTTTGGGCCGATTACGTCAAAAATGGAGGCGCATTTATGCCTCTTATATGGCCACGCGCCTGCCGCGGATGTTGGAGTCTGCCGGCGGCGCGCTGGCTGTGGTTGTTCAGTGAGCGTGTTCACCGGTGGTGAGCAGGTGCCACTGCTCTGTCTAGCGGGATGAAGCAAACCGCCATCTAGGTTCTACCGCGCAACCGCGCAGTCAGACGATCACGGACGTGCTCCAAGCCCGCGTCCTGATCGCTGTAGGGGTAGGAAAAACACTCCACCTCCACCCATTGCTGCATCTGGTCCGGATGAACGTACCCAACATGGTCGTCCACTAGCAAAACGTCTTCGATGTGAGCGTGTGCGATAAAGGCCAAGTCCTTTACCCCGCCGGTCCAAGATACGTACTCGAGCTGGCTAAACCATTGGGGAGCCAGCCCCTCTTCCACGAGCAGAGCCGCAATCTTGCGGAATCGCGGTTCATCGACGGTTGTGAACATAACGATGCGCGGAAAAGCATGCCTGCACCATTCGAGAAACAAAAAAAATCCTGGCCGAGGGATCTGGCTAGCCGCGTTTGAGATGAGGGTGCCTTCCAGGTCCAGAGCGAGAACGGTAGGACGGGCCTTAGATTCGTTTTGCTGTATGGCCATGATATGTCTCCGATCCCGGTCCGAGCGACTAGGCGCGAATACGCGTGTGGCGCCTGTTCATGGAATTCTCCCACTTTTAGCCCGTTCGTTTGCAAAGTGTCGTGGCGGATTGCCGCAGCCAACCGGTCGATTTCCAGCCTCGTTGTGGCACTTTCACCACTTAGATAGACTGCAATTGCCCCAGTGTCCGAGTGTGGATCCTGTTGCTGTATATAATTACAGTGCCAGTTTGGGGTGTAGTCCAGTGGCTGTACTTGTTCGGTTCTTTCCACCTAAGGAGCGTTGAGCATGGCATTTAACTCGAAACAAACCTCCACCCGTGTGGCGTCGACGGCCGGAAAGACACTTTCCAGCGGTTCGGCAAGCACGGTTCAGAAATCGCTCGCTGGATCCGCCTTGCGGCAATCTGGCCGTCCAGCGCAGACGAGTTCTGCAATGGAGCAAAAAGCGTCTCGTGCACTTGAGAGCAGTCGGTCCAGTGGTGTTACGAAAACCCTAGCGGGCAGTGTCGTCTCACAATCAAACCGCAAGCGGTAGACCGTACTCGATTCGGACCAATCAATGATGTGGCCTGCAATCGTACAGGCTTCGCAATTTCGACAGGTTATCCGCGATGATCTTACCGTTCAGCAATGCCTATGCAAATTAAGGCATGCTGGGCATATCCTTTGCTTGTTTTCTGCTGCCAAGAATAAACCGAGCGAATGTCAAACAATAGCTAGCTTAACCAAACTAGGGAGATTTCCATGGGCAACAAAATCGTTACTGAAGCCGACCGCAAGCGTACTCCCCCTCCCATCGCTCCCAAGGGCATGACCTTTACCACACAAGGCCGTGGCCAACGTGTGAGCCAGGAGCGTGGCGCGCATACCCACCACGAGAAAAATCCCGGCAAGCGCCCGCACTCGGGTTAATTTCTGGGGACAGTTCGCCACCAGCATCCTTCTGCCGCCTAGTGGCGACGCTGACCCTGGGTCTTCGCGCTTGTAAGAGCGGCGGCGTCCAGCATCTCCTACCTCCTAATACCGGGGCCGCCACGTCTTGAAGTCGATTCCTAGAGTCTCAGGAATCTCAACAGATGAGCTGGAAGATCCGTCCGTAGGCCGCGAAAGCCAAATAGTTGGCGTCCTCCCCGACCTCAGCTTATGGCTGCTGCTTGCGTGGACGTGGCTTCATAAGCCACCACAGCGTAGGGTTTCTCCTGCGAGAAGGCCACGCCTGGCCGCGAGAATGTTAAGCGCCGCATTCCCGTCTCTGTCATGGACAGGACCGCATGCATCGCATTGCCACTCCCTTATTCCAAAACCTGCGATACCTCTCGGCCTCGAGTTGTGGCAGTTGCCCACAACTCGAATCACGCTGATTTTCAACAACCAGATGCTGGGCTGGTCGACCCACATCCGCGGGCCTTTTACTGCGCAGTTCCACGATTTCGACCATCCGGCGATAGGACGCGCCATGGGTTGCCACGGCGTCAGAGTCGAGACGCCCGAGGAGCTTGCTGCAGCGCTTCGCGAGGCGCTTCTCGCGGATGTCCCGTCCGTCATAGACGCGCACATCTCGTCCGAGCTGTCCTTCAGAGCCCTCATCGCCTCCTTCGATGCGGCTCCGGCGGCTTCAGCAACGTCACACCCGCAAGTCGAGGTGGCCCAATGAAGGACAACACACGCTCGGTCCTGATCACCGGCGGCGCGGGCGGCATCGGCCACGCCGCTGCCGCCTGCTTTGCCAGGGAAGGCTAGCGGGTCTATCTGGTCGACATCAGCCAGGATGTCGAGCAAGCGGCGCAGTCGCTGAGCGGCTACCCGGGGCAGGTACGGGGCAGAATGGTGGACGTGGCAAACGAGATCGACCTCGTACAGGCTGCCCGTTGGTGCCTGGGGCAGGAACAAGGCGCCTGCGACGTACTCGTGAATTGCGCCGGAATCTCGCCCAAGGGCAACGGCGGACCGATATCCCTGCCGGAGATGAGTACCGAGCAGTGGAAACGGGTGCACCGGGTGAATCTCACGGCGCCCTTCATCCTCTGCCGGGAACTCATTCCGCCCATGGCTGACCCATCACCATCGTGGTCCCGTATGAACCCCTTCCTGTACGAGACCTTGTCTTACGATCCATCAGCGCTCGTGCCCGTCGCCATGGTCAACCAGTTTCCGCTGGTGATGGTGGCCAGCCAGACGGTGCCGGCCAATGCGGTTTCCGAGTTCGTCGACTACGCCAGGCAACAGCCCGGCAAGCTCAACTTCGCGTCTGCTGCACTCGGCAGTTCCACCCATCTGGCCGGCGAACTGTTCAATACCAAGACGGGCGTCAAGTTGCTGCACGTGCCTTATGGGGGAAGCATGCCGGCGCTGACCGCCCTGCCGCTGATCCAGGGAGGCAAGGTCAAGGCTCTGGCGGTGGCCAGTGAGCAGCGACTGGCAAGCTTGCCGGACGTGCCGACCGTGATAGAAAGCGGCTATCCAGAATTTGGGACGGTTACGGCATGGCAAGGGATCTTCGCGCCCCCGGGTACCCCGGCGGATGCCGTCCAGACGCTTCGCGCTGCCGTGGGCAGTGCGATGGTGGACCCTGAAAACCAGAAGACGCTTGAAGCCAAGGGCGGCATTTTCTTGCCGCCGGAGGCCACCGGCGAAGCCTCTGCCAAGTTCCTGGCAGATGAGCGACAAAAATGGGGGCCGCTCATCAAAAGCCTGTACATCAGGCTGGAACAGTGAAGGCCATGCAGGAAAGAGCGTAGCCGTACAACGGGGGCAGGCCATTCATGCCATCATCGCCTGCCTTCGTTCCCGAGGATTCGAACACGATCAGGTTGCAGGCGGCGCCAGACTCTCCCTGACCACGACCGAGGTATCCAGCAGTTCGGCGCGCATCTGTTCCTTGCTGCCGATGAGATCCAGCAGGTACGACGTGGACCGCCTGGCAATCACAGCCACAGGCGTCTGAATCGTGGTCAGAGGCGGAGAACTGATCGAGGCGAACTCGATGTCGTCGAAGCCCGTGACCGATATATCCTGCGGCACTGCTACGCCATGTTTCCTGGCCTCGTCCAGCGCTCCCAGCGCTTGCACATCGGTGCTGCATATCAAGGCAGTGGGCCGGGTCTTTCCTGCCCAGATCTTTCGAAAGACCTCTCGGCCTGCATCCATTGTCAGCTCTCTCTGGAACCGCCACCGCTTCGGCACTTTAACGCCGTACTTGACAAGCGCTGCGACGGCTCCCTCCTCACGCTCCCTGGCACGCTCGTTGTTCTGATGAAAGCCGCCGCACAGCGCGACTCGTCGATGCCCCATGCCGGCCACCATGTCGGCCATGCGGTAGCTTGCGTCGAAGTTCGAGATGCCGACGGTGTGATGTTCGCCGCTTGCATCAAAGGACAGGGCGAGCACATAGGGCACGTTGCGAGACCTCAGCAGGTCATAGGTACGCGGCTCGTGGGAAGACCCGAGGATGATGAATCCGTCCACGCCTCTTTCCACAAGGGAACGGACGACCTCGAACTCACGCTCGTACTCGAACTCGTGCGAGCCAATGAACATAAGGTAATCCTGTTCGACAAGCACTTTCTGAATGCAGGCCAGCACATCTGAATACAGCGGGTTGTTGATGGTCGGAACCGTGACCGCTATGGTCCGGGTCCTTTTCGAGACGAGGGAAGCCGCGGCCCCGTTCCTGATGTAGTGCAGTGCCCCGGCAGTCGACAGTATTTTTTCCAGCGTTTCCTTCTTGAGCTTTTCCGGATGCGAAAAGGCCGTCGAGGCCGTCCAGACCGATACACCGGCAATTCTCGCCACGTCCTTCAGCGTCGGCTTTCTGATGCGAGTGGCTGACCTCTCGTCTTGTTCTGCAATCATGTGAGACATATAAAAGACAGACCATGAATCTGCGGGATGTACCGTTAACGTAGTGAAAGCCGCAGGAGAGCGGCTTTCACCATCACATTGTGTTCGAAAAAACGTGTGATCACACGGTGCATTCAGCCTGGGACATGCCCTGCCCGCTGCCACCCGAGCTCATGCGTCTTCCATCGTGACCACCACTTTCTCCACCAGGTGAGGATACTCGATGGAATAGTCCATCATCTCGGGCAGAGTCTCGATGCCGCTGGAACGGTGGATGAGCCTGCTGACCTTTTCTACGTTGGCCTGCAGCAAGGCAATGGCCTCGGGAAAGACACGGACGCTGTTTCTCGAGCCGATGACATCGATCTCCTTGGCGACGATGGTGCTGATGGGTATCGGCAGCTGCTGGCCGTTGATTCCCACGAGCACGAAGCGGCCGGCAGACCGGATTAGATCGATCCCCATCTGGATGGCAGGCGCCACCGCCACGGCATCAATCACGGCCGTCATCCCGCCATCCGACCATGTCCGCAGCGTCTGCGGATCGTCCCGGTCCGATCGATGGGTACGGTCTGCGCCAAGCATTCTGGCTTTCTCGAGGCGCGTGTCTACCAGGTCGGCAATGGCCACTGAGGCTCCCACGCTCTTGCATGCGAGTACCAGTGCAAGGCCGATGGGGCCCGCGCCGAGGATCAGGACCTTGTCGCCAGCCACGACTCGGCCACGCTTTACCGCCTGCACGGCAATCGACAGCGGCTCGGCGAAGGTGGCGATGTGCGCCGGCAGGTCACCGATGGGATGGATCAGTTGCTCCGGCACGACCAGGCTCTCCTGGAACGCGCCGGGCACATGCAATCCCACGATCTGCAGGTTTTCACAGCAGTTGTATCGACCGATGGAGCAGGGATAGCACCGACCGCACCGAATCAGGGGTTCGACGACCACCCTTTCGCCCACAGGCACTTTCTGTTCGCACCCGGGTCCATACCGGCGCACGACGGCACAGAACTCATGGCCCTGGATGACGGGGAAGGTCGCATAGGGATGATGCCCCAGGTAGATATGGTGATCCGACCCACAGATCCCAACGGCTCTGACGTCAAGCGCGACTTCTCCTTCACACGGCTCGGGAGCTATGACCTGAGCGAGGTTCAGGCTCTTGGGACCCTGTGTGACAAAGGCTTTCTGCATGATTTGAATCACCTATATTCAACGTGTGTCAGGCGGCGCGTCCTGCGTCGCCAGCCCGGGACGGGACATCCCGCATGCGGATGCGTCAGCGAACGAACTGCTTGACGTAATCCGAGCCCAGGCCGATCTTTTCATAGTGCTCGCGGCACTTCTCGATCTTGGTGAACACATCCTCGTATCCGATGGCCTGCCCTTCGGAGTCCAGGTAGATGTAGCCGCCCGTGGCGTGAAACAACGTGATCATCTCCTCGACATCCGACGGCACGAAAAGCGTGTGGATTTCACCGGGAGGCTCGAATGCATAGCCGCCGGCTTCTGCCACCCAGTCGTGCTCGAGGTAGTACCAGCGACCCTTTTGCGGGAAGGCATGCACGGGCCCCGTGTGATGATGGACGGACAGTACGCCCGACTTGCGCACACGAAGCAGGTTGATGAAGTAGCCCTGTGTCGCATGCAGCAGAATCGGCTTGAACCATACGTCGTCGGCCTGGGGCACCCACAGACGCTCGTCATCATCGAAGTTCGTCAGTACGTTCGGCATCACATGTCCTTCGCTGATGCCATAGGCCTGCGCGTGCTGATATGCCGCAGGTTCGGGATTTCCGTTGTTTCTGTTCAGTTTTGCCATATTGCTCATGTCCTTCTCCTTTTTTAGAACTAGACCTACGTCATCAACCATCCGCCGGACACGTCCACCACCTGTCCAGTCACGAAACCTGCCTCTTTTTCCGATGCCAGGTACAGGCAGAGGTCGGCAACCTCCTGCGTGGTGCCGAGCCGCTTGAGCGGCGTCTGCTCGACAAAGACCTGGTTGGCCGCAGGCCCGGCCATGGCCACCATGTCCGTGTCGATACGGCCTGGCGCGACCGCATTGACGTTGATACCATACGGCCCCAGTTCTCCCGCCAGATGCTTCGTCAGGCCGATGATGCCCGCCTTGGTGGTCGCGTAATGAACGGCGCAGAGCCCCAGGAAGGTCTTGCCCGCCACCGAGGATACGGAGACGATCCGGCCGAACCGGTTCTTTTTCATCTTTGCCGAGACCAGCTTGGAAAAGTAGAAGGCGCCATGGAGGTTGACGTCGCAGACGCGTGTCCACTCCTCCACACTCAACTCGTCGATCGGCAGGCCCTTGCCGTCGCGCTTGGGAGAAACCCCCGCGTTGTTGACGAGCGTATCGATGTCGCCGATCAGGTTCTCAGCGGCGGCTAGTGCCTGTACGCAGGAGTCGTAGCTGCCGACATCCGCATAGATGAAATGGATATCCTGATACGTCTCGCGCAGCATCCGTTCCGATTGCTCGCCCTTCTCCCTGTTGCAGTCGACCATTGCAACCCTGGCGCCCTTCTCGAGAAAGGCCCGCGTCATGGCGAGCCCAATCCCGTTCGCACCGCCCGTGACAAGAACATTGCGTCCCGTGAAATCCATGTTTACTCCGTTGTTCGACTTCAATAGTTTTGCTGAGTGAGCTCAATGCCCAAGGTAGGCCTTCTTGACCTTGGGATCCACGAGAAGCGCTTTGCCGGTGCCGGACAAGGCGACCTTGCCGTTCTCGAGGATGTAGCCGCGGTCCGCGATCTGCAGGGTATGAAATACGTTCTGTTCGACGATGATCACCGTGACCCCTCGCCTGGCGACGTCCTGGATAACCTGGAACATCTGCTCGACAAGCAAGGGTGACAAGCCGAGTGACGGCTCATCGAAAATGAGCAGCCTGGGGCGCGACATGAGCCCGCGGCCAATGGCCACCATCTGCTGCTCGCCTCCCGAAAGCGAGCCTGCATGCTGCGTCAGCCGCTCGCGCAGTCGCGGGAACATATCGAGTATTTCCTCATACTGCTCGCGCCACTGTTGACGCGCGCCATCCCGGTATGCCCCCAGCATCAGGTTGTGCTTGACGGACAGATGCGGAAAGAGCTGCCGGCCCTCGGGCACCATCGCAATGCCCTTGTTCACGATTTCGTGTGGCGGCAGATTCGAAATGGGCTCGCCCAGATAAATGACCTGCCCGCCCTTTGCGGGAAGCAATCCGCACACGGCCTTCAGAATGGTGGTCTTGCCGGCGCCATTGGCGCCCAGCACCGTCACCACTTCTCCTTCGTTCACAGAGAAGTCCACGCCGCGCACGACCTCGACCGCTCCGTAGGACACGACCAGCTTCTCGACATTAAGCAGCATTTTTGTACCCCGATCCCAGGTAAGCTTCGATGACCCGCTCGTTGTTGACCACCTCGTCGGGCGTGCCTTCGACAAGAATGGAGCCGGCATCGACCACGATGATCCGGTCGCACAGCGCCATGGTGGCTCGCATCTGGTGCTCGATGAGAAGGACCGACACCCCCGACTGACGCACGTTCTTGATCAGTGCAATCGCCTGATCGATATCCGTGGGGCTGAGTCCGGCCATCACCTCGTCGAGCAGCAGGACGCGGGGCCTGGTGGCCAGTGCGCGGGCGACCTCCAGGCGTTTCATCGCGCCTACCGTGAGTTCGCTCGCCGCCTTGTCCAGGTACAGGACCATGCCGGTTTCGTGCGCCACCTTCAGCGCGATCTGCTGGGCTTCCCTGATGTCGTCCGTGTGTAGGAAGGCGCCGAGCATGATGTTCTCCAGTACCGACAGCCCGGAAAACGGTTGCGCGATCTGGAACGTGCGCCCGATGCCCAGCCTGGCGCATTGCGTAGGCGTCGTGATGTCTTCCCAGGTGCCTCCCTGGGTCATCAAGGAGACCTTGCCGCTGTTGGGCCGCAGAAAGCCCGACAGCAGGTTGAAGATGGTGGTCTTGCCCGCGCCATTGGGTCCGATCAGGCCGAGGATTTCTCCCGTTCGGAGCTCCAGCGAGACGTTGTTGGTCGCCAGCAGCCCGCCAAAGCGTTTGACAAGCCCCTCTGCCTTGAGAATGGGCTGATTGCCCGGCACGACTGCGTCCCTGCCGGCGGTGGAGGCCTGGCTGTCGAGATTGACCTCCTGGGCCAGCTCGGCCCCGGAACGCACGTACGGCGAGAAGAACTTGAGGCTGCCGATCAGGCCACGGGGGAACCAGAGCACGGCCAGCACGAGGACCAGGCCATATACCGCGCCATGGACGCCGTTCGCATAGGCGCTCAGCCAGCCACGGACGAGCTCGGCAATCGGCAGCACCACGATGGCCCCGAGCAAGGGCCCGAAAACGGTGCCCAGTCCACCGATGAGCGCGAACATGGCGATCTGAATCGACACGCCCAGCGAGAACGTGGCGTCCGGGTCGATGAAGGACAGGTACATCGCATAGTACGAGCCGATCATGCTGGTGAGAACGGCGGAGATCACCATGGCCCAGATTCGTGTGCCGACGGTGTTGACGCCAATGGCGCGCGCAGCATCCTCGCGCTCCCGGATGGCCATCAGGTAGAAGCCCATCTTGCGTTTGCGAATCAGCCAGGCTACGAACAGGCTGACGAACAGGAAGGCCGAAGCCATCAAATAGGATTGCTCGATCTCGCGAAAGATCATCCATTCGAAGCCGATGTTCAGGGGTACGGTCAGGCCGGACGAGCCCCCCGTCAGCTCCTGGTCATGAATGGCCAGCAGGCGCACGACCTCTAGGATGGCGATAGTCACCAGCGAGAAGAACGGGCCCTTCAGGCGGAAGGTCGGCCAGCTGACCATGACAGCGACGACGCCCGAGATCACCATGCCGATCACCATGCCGATCCACGGGCTCCAGCCATACTTGCTCAGCAGGATGACCGAGCTGTAGCTGCCGATGCCGTAGAACACTGCGTGACCCAGCGAGATCTGGCCCGCATAGCCCCCCACGATATTCCAGGCGGTGGCAAGGCCGCCGAAGATGCACAGCAGGACCGCGATGTGATAGATGTAGTTGGAGTCGACGATGAAGGGCAGCACGTACAGCAGCAGGGCTGCGGCCAGGATGATCTTGAGCTTGTTGTTCTGGAAGGTATTCTGCATGCTATGCCCCACTTTCCTTGCCGACCAGCCCCATGGGCCTGACGATGAGTATCAGGATGAAGAGCGAGAAATAGACGACTTCCTTGAGCGCCAACGAGACGTAGTAGCCGGCCAGGCTGTCGACGATGCCGATGATGAAAGACGCCAGAACAGCCCCCGTCACGTTCCCCAGGCCGCCGAGCACGACGATGACGAAGGCGACCAGCACGAAATAGGTGCCAACGGTGGGAAATACCGGGTACTGCCTGGCGATCAGAACCGATACGAGACCCACGCAGGCGCAGCCCAGGCCGAATGTGATGGCATAGACCCTGTTCACGTTCACGCCCATCAGTGCAGCCGAGTTTCGGTTCTGGGATACCGCCTTGATCGACATGCCCGTGAACGTCCTCGACAGAAAGAGCTGCAGCAGTATGGCCACGACAATCGATACGCACAGCGTGAGCAACTGGCTCGGCACGATGCTGATGCCCATGACCGACACTGGGGTCAGGTCGCCGGCACCTGCAGTGCGATGCACATCTGCGCCGAACACGACCAGCGCCAGATTCATCAGGAAGGTCGAGACCCCGACCGTGGCAAAGATCTGCATGTGCGGCGGTGCGTTCAGCAAGGGCTGAATCACCGTCTTCTGCATGATGAACCCAAGCACGAACAGCAGCAGGATCACCGGAATCAATGCGCTATAGGCAGACAGGCCGGTATACGTCGTCAGCAGATAGGTGGTGTACAGGCCAATCATCAGAAATTCGCCATGCGCGAAATTGACCACCTTGATGACGCCGAAGATCAGTGTCAGGCCGATAGAGAGTCCGATATACAGACCCGCCAGCATCAGCCCGTTCACAATTAGCTGTATGAGAACGTCCACGCTCTTTCCTTTTCGGATTCGTGTTCGGTTAGCGACCCGTCGCAAGCTCAGCCCGGGTGAACTGCCGGGCTCGAAGAACCACAGAGGCGCAGCCAACAGCCGTGCCTGGCTGCCCGCTGCTTCACTGGCATGGCTGTTAGAACTGAGCCTTTGAAACGGCGAGTGATTCCGGGTAAACCGCCTTGAGTTCGGCGTTCTGCCACTGCATGATGATCATGGTGGTGCGGGTGTTCTGGCCTTTTTCGTCATACTTGGCGCCATATCCCGTCGCCTGGCTGCCGGCGGGCTCGTCGAGCTTCATGACGGCATCCCGAATATCGTCCTTGTCGAACGACTTTGCGGCATTCAGCGCTCCGATAAAGGACTTCGCACCGGCATAGGCAAGCACGCTGTACGAGGTGGGAGCCTCGTTGTATTTCTTCTTGTAGCTCTCGACGAACTCGGTCAGTCCCTTTGCCCCTTCCGGGTTGATGTCGACCAGAGCGAAGTCGGTCGTGATCGTGCCGTCGAGCTTGTCTCCGATCGCCTTGCGCGTCTCGTGCAGAGAATAGCCGCCTCCACCGCCGACTAGTACCGTCGGTTTGAAGCCGGCCTCTTCCATCTGGCGGTGAAGCAGGATCGTATCGTTCTGGTACCCCGTGTGCATGACTACGTCGACGTTGGACTGCTTCATCCGCATCACGGCGGATGAAAGATCGACGGTCTTGGCCGAGTACGGGATATTCTCCACGATGCTCAGGCCGCTGGCCTGCGCGATTTCAGTCTGCTTTTTCGCGACCGATGCGCCGTAGAGGCTGTCCTCGTGGATGATGGCTACGCGAACCTGCTTCGGATCGAGCTTCTTGTTTGGCAGCACGAGTTCGTTCAGGGCACGCATCGAGGACTCTCCGAACGCCCGGGCGGGGGCACTGGCGCGGAACAGGTACTTGAAGTTTCTTTCCGTGATGTTGTCTGCCGTTCCCGTCACTTCGAAATAAGGGACTCCGGCAAGCTCTGCAACAGGTGTGGCCGCGTACGAGAGACCCGACGCATAGGTGCCAATGATTGCCTTGACGCCCTCGCGCGAGATCAGACGGCGCGTCTCGCTGACGGCTTGGCTGGTGTCTGCGGCATCGGCCTTGATCAGCGCAATCTTGTCGCCCTTGATGCCGCCATTGGCATTGGCTTCCTCGACAGCGAGTTCCACGCCTTTGAAACACTGTGAACCAAAGGTGGCAAAGTTGCCGCTCAGCGGAAAGATCGCCCCGATCTTGACGTCAGCCGCGTATGCAGCGCTGCTTGCACAGACAACGCCGACGGCAAGGATGAGGCGCCCGAAGGGCAACGAGGGGAATATGCAATTTTTGACACTTCGGCTCACGGTTGTCTCCTTTTGGAATTTGTCGGAACATCAGCGGTACTTTTGTCTCTGACCGTATCGTGCCACCTTATCTAAACGATTAGATATTAGGGTTTTCCCTTTGTTTCGGATGTACTTCAGTTTTTGGAAAGGGTTGCCGGGAGCGGCGGCTTCGTTGGATGTCAGACCCTGTAGTCGTCGCCGTCCATAACGCGGAGAAGTTGCCTCTCCTCGCATGCCCCGACAAGCAAAGTCAGGTAGTCACCGCACCTGCTCTCCTGACATCGTTGCGCAGGCTCTGAATTAAAGATTCGAAGAGTCGGGCGGCAGGCGGTCATTTTGATGAATACTCGCATGGTACCTGGACAAGAGGTCGCAGAATCTGTCGGTGTGACGCGGACGACGCTGTATAGCTGGAGTCACCAGCTACTTGGCCAAATGCCTCAGAGCCCTATGTCGAAGAAGAAGAGCCGTCCATCGGATGGTAACGGCCCGGTCTTTACCGTCTTGAGGCAGACCTGCAGGTCAGGAGAATAGATCCCCATCTAAAAATTGATGGGGATCTATGACAGACGCAACCTTGCCGGCGACCAGTTCATTTCGCAATGAACCGCGCCGTCGATTCAGTCGAGAGTACAAGCGCCAGGTGGTCGAGACGGTATTGGCGTCTCCCAGTTCGCTTGCCCGCGTGGCGCGCGCGCACGACCTGAACTATAACCAGCTGTCGCGCTGGCGACGCGAGTACCAGCGCGGCATGCTCGACTCGCCGAACGCCTCGCCCCGTTTGCTGCCGGTTTGCCTGGACACCACGACGGAGGTGGCAACCGTGCCGCCCGCGGCAGCACCCGTGATGAGCTCAGCGCTGGAGCTGCACCTTCCCAAGGGCAAGGTGATGATCCGAGCAGCGATGACGGCGCCGTTGCTGCGCCAAGTGATCGAGGCCATGCAATGATCGGTCTGCCCGCGGGCACCCGGGTGTGGCTGGCGGCGGGCACGACCGACATGCGCCGCGGCTTCGATGGGCTGGCCTCGATCGTGCAGCACACGCTGCCGGAAGATCCCTTCAGCGGCCACGTGTTCGTGTTCCGGGGTCGCCGGGGCGACCGCATCAAGGTGCTGTGGTGGAGCGGGGACGGCCTGTGCTTGCTGGCCAAGCGCCTGGAGCAGGGTCACTTCGTATGGCCCGCGGCCGAGTCAGGGGCCGTTCACCTGACGACAGCGCAGCTCTCGATGCTGCTCGAAGGCATCGACTGGCGTCGCCCGGCGAGGACCACCAGGCCGACACAGGCATAAGGCTTTAGTGCCTAATATTATTGCTCTATGCCATTGATTTGTATGAAGTAATACTGCTCATCCGGGTAAAACGGTGGCCATGCAGACCCGTGCCCCGATACCCGATGACATCGATGCCTTGAAGGCTTGGTGGCCGATCTCGGGGCCGAGATGCAGGCATTGCGCCGCGAGCGCGATGCCCTTAAACAGGCCGGGCGTGACGACAAGCACGAGATCCAGCACCTGAAGCTGTTGCTGGTCAAGCTGCAGCGCATGATGTTCGGCCAGAAGTCAGAGAAGCTCGCCCGCCAGATCGATCAGTTGCAGCTCGAACTCGAAGAGCTGCACATCAACCAGGGCGAGCGCGATCCGGCGACATCAGTGCCAGCGCCTGCAGCCCGTCCGGCGCCGCAGCGCCGCCCCTTGCCCGAGCACCTGCCCCGCGACACCCAACAGCACCTGCCGCAAGAGGCAGCCGGCCCAGACTGCGGCAGCGCCTGGAAGGTACTGGGCGAGGACGTGAGCAAATAGCCGCAACGGGTCGAGGCTGTGTGAAAACTCTTTGACGCCGCTACGGCGATCTAGATAGAGTTTGGTATCTCGATCCCGGGAGTCGACATGCCCCGATTCATCGAAGGTCAGGACCGGCAGCAGGTAGCGTTGATCCCGGAATGCCTGGATGACTTCATCGCCGACGACAACCCGGTGCGCATAGTCGACGCATTCGTCGACGAGCTCAACCTGGAATCGCTGGGATTTGAGAAGGCGGCGCCAGCAGCTACCGGCCGCCCGTCGTATCACCCGACCGTGCTGCTGAAGATCTACATCTACGGCTACTTAAATCGGGTCCAGTCCAGTCGTCGACTCGAGCGAGAGTGCCAACGCAACGTCGAACTGATGTGGCTGGTCGGCCGTCTGGCACCAGACTTCAAGACCATCGCGGATTTTCGTCGTGACAATGGGTCGGGCATTCGCAACGTTTGCCGGCGGTTTGTTGCCGTATGCCGAGATCTCAAGCTATTCAGCCAAGCCCTGGTTGCCGTTGATGGAAGCAAGTTCAAGGCAGTCAACACGCGCGACAAGAACTTCACGGCTGCCAAGATAGACAAACGTCAGCAGCAGATTGAGGAGAGCATCCACCGCTATCTGGCGGCGCTCGACACAGCGGACCGAACGCAACCTGTCGAGATCGAGGCCAGGACCAATCGGCTCAATGACAAGATCGAACGTCTGCGCAAACAAATGCGCACGCTTGATGACGTCAAGAAGAGGCTCAAAGACAGTCCAGACGGTCAACTGTCGGTGACCGACTCGGATGCCCGCTCGATGGCCACCAGCGGCCGGGGCTCGGGGATGGTCGGCTACAACGTGCAGATGGTTGTCGAAGCCAAGCACCATCTGATCGTCGCGCACGAAGTGACGAACCGAGGACACGACAGGGACTCATTGGCATCGATGACACAAGCCGCGCGGGAAGCGATGGGCAAGAAGCGGCTGCGTGCGATTGCCGATCGCGGCTACTACAGCGCGCCTCAGATCAAGGCATGTGCAGAGACAGGTATTGATGCGATCTTGCCCAAACCCACGACTTCCAATGCCAAGGCCGAAGGTCGCTTCGACCGTTCGGACTTCATTTACATCGCGAAGGACGATGAGTACGAGTGCCCTGCGGGCCAGCGCGCCATCCACCGGTTTACGCGGGAGGAAAATGGTCTTCAATTGCGGCGCTACTGGAGTAGTGCCTGCCCACAATGCGCGATGAAGGAGCGATGCACACCTAGCGCGTATCGGCGCATCAGTCGATGGGAGCATGAGGCCGTGCTTGAGGCGGCGCAGCGCCGTCTAGACCGAATGCCAGATGCGATGAAGGTGCGGCGGCGCACGGTGGAACATGTGTTCGGCACGTTCAAGCATTGGATGGGCTATACGCACTTCCTAACTCGTCGCTTGGGCAATGTGAGCACGGAAATGAGCTTGAATGTGCTGGCCTATAACCTCAAGCGGGTCATGCAAATCCTGGGCTACCAGCAGACCATGAAAGCGGTGCTGGCGATGGGCGGCTGAGCCCTTCTGTGACCCATAACGCACCTCAGGCCCTATCCGGGCCGCCCAAACGGCCCAGAGTGAGCCCCGCTTCGAAAAATCGAAGTGAAGAGCGCCCAAGGTGATGCGGACCAGGCTATTGCGCTGTGGCTGTCAGGACGAAAAGCGTTTCCACACAGCCTCGGTCGGGAGCTGCCGTTCGGCGTTCTCAACGTTGGGCGGCGACGAAAGACCTTGCCGCAAATCCGCCCTAGGCAAGCCTATACACACTTGTTACGTTTCAAGTTGGGTGAGCAAACTTGCATCTTTAATGAACTTCTACACCTGCATAGACATGTCCGACAATGACAAAAGATGGACCAGCTTTTGCCCGTAGTCCGAGCCAAAGAATGCTCGTCCGCTCGATATCATGAAAGACCCGTATTTCAAGGATGAATCATGCGTTTCTTTGTTGAAGAGAACAATCTCAATGCGGTAGTAAAGTGGTATGAAACGTACCCATCAAAAAATCAAGACGACGGCTTTGACCTGCGGGGAACGATCCTTAAGCGCTTGAATGAGCTGTATCTGCCGCGCCTGGCCGACTTCGAGGCCGACCCGGCTGCAACGGCTAAGGAAATGGCATTCGCCTGCGTGTACGGCCCGATCTTTGCCTATCCAGACTTTGAAACGAGGGCCAATAGCGATCTGACAGACTTCATCATGGTCAACCTGTACGCCAGGCCGCGCCTGGACGAGGTGCGCGGAAAACTATTGGAAGTGTCGGTCGGGTGAAGATCGCGCCGTAGATGTACAAGCCGCGTGGCTTACACGCGGCCACTCAAGCGCTCTGTTCAGCGTCCGGCAAACCAAGCCGGCAGTTTCGGCAGCATCCCTTCCAGAGCGCCGTATTCATCTGCGGCATCCGCGTTATCGCGCAGATCTTCGAGCGCACGGAAAACGGCTGCGCTCCAGTCCGAGCCGCGGCAAAGCTGGTCCTGCGGCAGACTCGCCAGCCGCGCCTCAAGCGCGGCCATCGCTTCAGCCAGTGTTCTGCCAGTAACCATCGGAAGCCAGTCAACGCTGAACACGTAATTCATTGCGGGGATCATGTCGAGGTCGCCCGCGCTTGACAGCCCGCGCACAGTGTCAATCGCCCCCTCCCGGGGCCCGAGTGCGGTCCATACGCCTTTGCTGTAGCGGTCGTTCCAGGACTGAAATTCAAAATCATGCTTGGTCACAAGCGCGTCGATTCGTTCAAACATCATCGTCTTTTCCTGTCTTCTGTCAGATACCCACTGAGCCCGACCACCCAAACATCCTATCAAAGCTCTCCGACCAGAAAGGACTTTGCCGAACGACAGGCTCTGTTCGGGATAGTTAACTTCCACTCGAGGTGGCGCGTCGATCCAACTCACGTACCACGTCCAAGAAGTCCAAGTTCGTGTAGCCCATGGTCGTCCGCGGATCGGTATGCCGCATCGCCTTGGCAACCATGCGAAGCTCATTGCCCTGCATTGAAAGAACCGTGCCTCTGGTATGGCGCAGCCAGTGCGTCGAGGCACGTTTCAAAATAGCGGCCTCAGGTGTTTTGCCGCCGACCCATTCCGCTGCTAAATCAAATTCCTCACGCACAATTGCCCAAATGCTCTGCCTCGTGCGCACGGATTTCCACATAGCCCGCCGGCGGCGAGAGCGTGCAGACGCCAAGTGCGGCGCGCTGTCTTTTGAACCGGTGTGCGGCGAAAGAACCAGGCCGAACTCCTCGCCATGCTCAGGCAGTTCGGGCAGGCCGAAAGCCGCGCGATACCGAAAGAAGGCAGCCATGACTTCGGCATCCATTGGCACCACGCCAGTTCCACCACCCTTTTGGTGCATCACGGCCAGGGCCCAGTAGTGCCTGGCGGACTTCGGATCGGAGATGGTATGGACGTCAACCATGTTCGCCTGAGCAACCTCATTGGCGCGCAAACCCGTTCGCTCGAGCAGAATCAAGAGGAAGGCATTGCGCCAATACACCAGGTGATCACGGACCGTATTTTTCTCGCGCGCGTCCATGCACCGCCGCACCGTTTCTAACGCGTCTGGCGGAACCGCCCGTCGCGAGGCGCTGCCTGCGGCGGACCTCGGACCGGTTCGCGTCACCGCGGCAAACGGATTGTTGTTGCGATATCCAGCCTGTTGCCAAAAACTGAATAGGGTATTGAGAATGCGCACGGTGGCCGACACCGCCTGATCGGACATCCGCCCGTTGCGGAACGGCGTCCAACCCGGCTGGCCGGGCTTCGTCCCCGGTGGGCATTGGAAATCTGCCGAATTCGTTCTCAGAAAGGTCAAGTACGCGCTGACGTCTTGGTAGGTCCAGCTTCTGAGACGGGCGCTACCCACATGGTCGCAATACCAGCGCAGCCGCCGCTGTTCACGCTGGTAGGTGGCCAGGGTTGCCGGCGAAACCGGGCGGGCAGCCAGGATCGAAAGCCAGATGTCGATCGCTTGCCAGTCGTCATCGACGGGCCCCAGCAAATGCGCCGGCTCCGCGTGCTGGATGACGATAGGGTTTCGTTGCGGTTCACTCATCTCGCACCTGCAGATTGCGGCGAAGTTCATTCAACTGTTGACGCAAACTATCCCCCAACGCGTTGGCATTACGAAGCGCCTGATCTCTCAGCGCAATGGTGCTTTGAGCGGCTTTTAGCCTCTCCTCCGCCTCACGAGTCTCACGGCGCACCTCGTCAACCCGAAGCAGGTTGGCCCGGTTGTCAGCCGCCGCGCGCTCTTGCGTAATCTGAATGGTCTCCGAAAGCTGCTTGATAAGCGTCTGGTAGTTCGCTACCGCCTCCTGCAGCCCTTCGGTTTGTGCTCGCGCGGCGATCGCGTCCGCTACGGCATCTTGTCGGGCCTTGTCAGCTGCTGCTGCGCGGGCCTCCATAATTTCGGCCCGCGCTCGCAGCCTTTCTACCTCCAGCTGGTGAAGCTTGCCCAACTCGACTGCCGCGAGTGCAGCTTCATCTTGCATCCCCGACGCCTTGTCATTGCGAACGTCGCGCATTCGCTTCGGCGGTGGCGCATCCGCGATCGGGGGCGAATCGTGAGAAGCGCCGCGCTGCGCATCGGCCCCGACTTCGCTGCGATACTCGTGGATCGCGTCCTGCACAGTCGTCGAAGAGGGGGTGCGATGCGGAGCCATTTGCCGCAGCAGCTTCTGAAACGTCTGGGCGCCAAACAGCTCTCCCGTGACTTTTACAACCAAAGGGACAAATTCGCGCAGAAACTCGCGGTTGCTCGAACCGGGTCGGGCAGCTTCAATGGCCTGCACGCCCCGCGCGATCAGCCGGGCCTGCTCGTCAGGCAGGGGGAGAATCCTGGGGCGTGCCATCAGCGGCCTGGAAAATTCACGTTGGCTGACGATGGCTGATCGTCGCTTTGAAGTTGCAACTGCAGACCGTCGCCCGCGAGGGCTTGCCATAAGACATCAGCGCGACCTCGAGCCACCCCGGTGGTGAGGAGCAGATCCTGGTCGCGCAGCAGCGCCTGCAACAAAAGTTCGCCGACAGGCGTGTAGACGGCGCCCGAAGCTAAGCGTGCGGTGCCCTCGTCGCCTGCGCGGTCCAAGGCCTCCTCCAGTTCCCGAATGACGGCGGCCGTCGTCGGCACGCGCGGCAGGCGCTGCAGATAGTTGATGGCGGTTGTTACCGCATCGCGAAGGATGATGGTCTGGACGTCAGACATGGCCCGGGATCCCCTTTCCTTCAGGCCGGCGAGGCGCCGTCGTTGACGCGGACGAACAATTGCCGTGCCTCCACGACAAACTCGGTGGCACTAAGGTGCTGGGGGTTCGGCCAACTGTTCCACCATGCCACGACCTCGGCGGCCTCCCTGTCGGTCGGGGCTTCTGCGACAAGTCGCATCTCCTCGAGGATCGCCGGTCGACGCGGATCCTCCGCGTGCAGCACGTCATCCGGGCACAGCGCTTGGTAAATGGCCTGAAGGCGAGCAGACAGCATACGCCGCCGACGGCCTTGCGCGCGCTTCACGGCCTGCTTGCCGTCGCCTGCCAAGAGTCGCCACTTCTCGCAACGCGCGTATGCGGGATCTTCAGGCTTGCCGCCATAGCTCCAGCTACCGTCGGGGAAGCGGACGACCGTCCACAACTGTTCTTTCATTTGGTTGATTCCTTTTGCTGATGACGGTGAGGGAGGGGTCAGCGTGTGCGGTCAAGATGTCGATGAGCCGTCATCGAAATGGCGCCTCGCGACGACGAGTTCAGAGACTTCCCTTGCGAAGCCTTTGCGTGCATCCTCGTCGGCCAGATGCGCAAACTCGCTGCCTCGCTGGTTTGCAACGTAAGCGGCAGTGACCTCCATGTCGTCCTCGCCGGCATGGAGCGACACCGACGCGCCATAGCCCGGGAGGTCATTAGGAAGCGCCATGCATTTGAGGCCTATGGTTTCCAGCTTCGCCATAGCCTCTTGGAGGACAGCCAGGACGGCGGCGTTCTTCGTAAGATCTTTCATTGAACACTCTCTATCGCAACGTTTCGCGCGTACGGTAGACGGCATCATCGAGAGCCGCCCAAACCGCCGGGGCTTCCACGCGGGACCGAGCCCCGGTAGGCAATTCTCTGCGGCCTCGTCGAAAGCCGCCATCGCAGCATCTTGATCTGCGCCATCCAGAACCCTGGCCATGACTAGATGAAACACTGGCCCTTGTACGTGCCAGGGCTCCGGCAGGAGATCGAACCAGGGCCGCAAGTGGTCGAGCACAGCCCGATAGCCAGCCAGAACGGGCCGCAGCAGCCCCACCGCCTGCCGGACGGCACCGGCCTGGCCGGGTTCTAACGTAACGCTGAAGCCTTCGCGGTAGTCCGTCACACCGGGAGCATAGCGGGCGATATAGGGCGCCTGGGCGGCCCAGGTGAGCACATCACCCTCGATGCGGATCTCGTCCGCGTTAAATCCGAATCGCTCGGCGAAGCCCAAATTCATATCGCGGTCTCCGCCGATGGCCTCGGCTGTAGCCGACATGCCCACGCAGATCTGATCGACGCCGCCAGAGGGGAGCACCCTGATGACCAAACGAACGCCCTCGATCAGAAAGCCGTTACCGTGTCGAATGACCGGGACCAATGGCGCGCTGTCGTTCTTGGTCACGGCCATCGCATTGCGTTGAGTCGCCGTAGGCGTGGCCTCATCCGCGACAATGGGAGGGGCCGGCTCGAACGCGCGCGAGGCATAGTGCGAGGCGTGGTCGAGTTGGGCGGTGATCCAGGCGGCATAGAGTGCGGCGGCCTCGGGGACGACGAACACCGGCGCGCTCACCCACGCGTCCACTTTGTTGCCCGTCCAGGCGACCTCAAACAGCCGGTCGACGTAGCGTTCGGACACCCCTTCACGCACCAGTTCGGGCGCGGAACTGAGATTCTCGTACGCCTCGTCCAAATCCTGGTAGGCGGCCGGGAACATCGCGTGCAAGGCACGCTTGACGGCCAGGTGGGCGGCGTCGCGGCCGCCTGCGCGCACGAAGATCGTGAGCTCGTCGCTGGCCACCGAGTCGGGCAACACCGTATGGGCGCGCCAGAGGTTGCGCCAGGCCTGGGGCAGCTGCTCGATATCGGAAGGCGTCGGCGAGTCGGTCATCGGGTTTTCAGGCAGGTGGATAGAAGGAATAACGGCAAGTCTAGTGCAGGCAGACGTGCGGCGTCAGCCTGCGGCGGCCTGGCGCAGTTCGGCCAGAACCACGTCTTTAAGCGCTGGATCGGCGGCCACGAACACGCCGCGCCGGGAGGGGTCGGGCACGTGGCGCCCGCCGCGGCGCCGGTACTCAAAGTTGACGCGGGTCCAGAAGAGACGCTGCGCAACCTCGAAGCGGGCGATCGCCGCCTTGACGGCCGGCGCCACGCCGAAGCCATTGGCGGGTGCCGTGGCGCACGTGGTGCCGAAGTGCCGCACTGCCCCACTCTCGCCGTCCTCGATCCAGACCACGCGTTTCAAGCCCTGGCGGCCGCAGCACTGGCAAAAATCCCGGTCATCGGTCACGCCCAGCACCGCAAAGCGCGAGGCGGCCGGGAGGCGCACGCCGGCGTCGGTGACGGTGGTGGCGCCTGCCACTGCGGCGTTCATGGGCGCGGGGCCGCACCGGCGGCCACGCGCGCCTGGCAGAAGCTGGCCAGCGCCGCGGCATCCTGGCACCCAGGCGCTGCCGGCCGACTCGCGGGCGGCATTGTGCAGGAAGTGCGCGGCCTCCTGCCAGTCGCCGGCGCCGATGGCCGTGTGCGCCAGGCGGCATCGGGTGATTTGGTCGTCGGGCGCGGTCATCAGCAGGTCGTAGGCGGTGCGCATGCGGCGGTTCCTGAGCTGTTGGCGGGCGGCGCGGTCGATGCGAGGGCGCGATATCGGTATATTAATCGGTATATTTATACCGGGTCAATAACTAAAACCCGACATATGGCGCAGTATGTCAAACTTCTGCCAAGGGGCAGACTGCGATCGTTCATTCCGCTTATAAGCTCACCTCCGCCTTTTATATTTCTAATCGCTACAGTAAGCTTCAGATTTTTATTCTAAGAAAAGCACGAGCACGACAAAATCGATCTCGTCCCTGGCGCTGTCCAAGGGTTGTCCTCAGCTGCAGCCGCAGGCTTTACCGTCGCGATGGCGTTTTTGGGTGTGTGGGGCTGGCAGGGCAAGGGCGACTGGGCCGCCGAGCATTTTTTCGTATTAGTGCCGCTTTTTCTTGCGATTTTCCTATTTGCCTCGGTCCCCTTCACCGTATCGCGCGGCACCAAGAAAAAGGAGTCCGTAGCTCGCGGCTCCTACGCATTTGCGTGCGGCATGCTCATTACTCCCGTGATGATTGCACTGGGTTTGGCTTGGTTTGGGCCGCGGAGTCCGTCGCCTGATACGCTTGAGAGCCAGCCCTGCCCTTGCCTCTGTAAGTAGGGCGTATTTCGATTGAGAAACAGCAGATCATTGACTCCTGCTGCTCGACAACGCCGCCACGTCGCGACATAAGCTGTTTCCGCAAAGGCGCGGCCGCTTGAACGTTCTATCGCCGCTGCCGATCAGGAACATACCCGATCGCAGCCATGGCAGTGCCGATCGACTGTGCGGTGTAGTCGCCCCAGGGCAAGTTCCCCACCTCTAGCCGGTCAGGGATGTTCGAAATTGTCCATTGCGCCCCCCCGGTAATCCCGTCCAGTTCATCCCACGATATCGGTACTTAAACGCCTAACCCCGGCCTCGCTCGTGCCGACCAGGCGGCGGCTGTAGTGGCCCCGAAGCCATTGCGAAGATAGTCCACGAATATTTTCCGACGCGATTGCTGGGCCCGCTCTTCGCCACAAAAAGCTGCGGGATTGTCCTGGCGAGGTGGCGAACCATAGCAGCCGAGAAGCCTTTCACGACTTCCCAGCCGTATTGCCTTCGCAGCGGCACCACAACGTGAAGCCCTTTGCCTCCGCTGGTCTTCAACCATCCCTCCAGGCCCAGGCCCTGCAACAGCACATGAACCAACTCGGCAGCCTGCTGAACGACGGGCCAGGAAACCCCCTCTCCCGGATCCAAGTCTAGGATCAATCTGTCTGGCTCCTCAATGGCGCTCTTCACAGCGTTCCAGGTATGAAACTCAATGACGTTCATTTGCGCCGCCGACATGACCGCGTCTGGCGTGGGTACCTCGAGCAAGGCCGGATGGCCAGGGTGAAGGCCCTTTGGCAAAGAGGCGACGCCCGGAATGGGGGCGTCAAGGTGCTTTTGGAAGAACAGTTGCCCTTGAATGCCGCTGGGCGCGCGCACGAAGGAGACCGGCCGGGCTTTCAGATGCTGCACGAGCAGTGGCGCCACCAAACCGTAGTAGCGCGCGAGATCCAGCTTCGTTAGGCCAGTTGACGGGTCGATGACGCGGTCTGGATTGGATAGTTTGCCGGGCTTTGTCCTCGCGGATGGCCGCGGTGCGGTTGACGGCGGGGGCGCCAGCACTTTGGTCTTACTTTCCACCGAGCTAGCTGGCAACGCGCGCTCCCTGGTACCACAGGCGCTGGCTTGTCCGTTCTAAGGCCGCGGAAGGTTGCGTGACGGACGTGCCCACCCCCCGTCCATTCTGCGAACGACACCTCGCACACTAAGACCGGCGCCACCCATTGCACCTCATACAGCCAATCCTCGCCGTGCCGAGGCACGCCGTCGACCAAGGACGCCAGCTGGGGCTTGAGGGACGGAGGGAGCTCTGCCGCGACACCGGGCAGAGCCACAGCAGAGCTCGAACCGCGGCCGGAACGGCCAGTCGAACGAGCATTCCCATTTCGCAGCCGGGGTCCCATGGTTCAATTCCGCAGTCGGTTTAAAGCGAGGTGAGAATGAGTAGCCAAGGGGGCCGTTCAACTGCCCCGCTGCCAGACATCCGCACGAGGGCCCAACGGCCGAGCAACCGCTTCCCGCGTAATCTGAATCTCAGGTGGCCGGCGTCATATCCATGCGTCGCCAGCTGAACACCACTCTCCTGCGTCCCATACAGACACCGGTTCCCCGGTTCGCGGGAGAGCCGCGGGACGTCCTCCGCTCTTTCGCCCGACTTCGTGAACTGCTGGCTGCTCTATTGCGATGCGTCTCGCCTTCGGGTCGATTGGGATTCCGTGGGTTGCTGTCCACCACCTCATAGCGTCATCCACTTCCAACAACAAATCGAACCGTTCCTGATGGATCAGGGACCGATAGACGATGAATCTGCGGCCGTTGTCCACGGTCCTGCCCTTCCCGTCCGCTACGGACGCTTGCCGCCCTGGTGGGCCAGATGCGATCGCACCGCTGCTGCCGAGGCGCCGACCGCCTGTACAGCCTCGCGCAATTGGTCTTCACTCACGTTCAACTCTTTCGTCCAGTAACGCAGCTCGTGAGCCTCATTCACGTTGATACGGGATCGATCCTGGGCGCCGCGATTCTTCAGATCGTCTGACATGGAGACCTCCTTCTCATGGGGGACCCACGAGCTCAGCAACCGGCATGCCTAACTCGTTAGGTGGACCTCTCGCCGGTTATCCAGACACTGACAAAGGCTGCGATGTTCTTCCCACACGAAAGCGAGCCAGGACACCAACACGGCTGCGCCCGCTGCCGGCAGTGGGCCGTTGGACGAGAACGCAAAGCCGGTGAAAAAGCCTAGGCCCACAAAGACCTAAACCCCCCAGGTCATTTTTCGCATGCGAAAAGCGCCGAGGCCGTCACATTTCTCGCATGCGAAAAAAAACCGCCGTTGGCGGTTCATTTTGTCAGCGTGCGTTTCTCGCATGCGAAAAATCGTTATAGATCGGTCTTGTTGACAGTTGAGTCATGCAAGGAATTGTCCGAACCACTACCCTGCGCAGCGGGCCCGCGAGGTTGACCGTAAGGCACCGATCAAGCCAACGGCTAGCCCGCCCAGCCCACCGGGGCGATCAGGTTGTACTGCGTCACTTTCAATTGGATCTTGTTCATGTCGAACCGGTGAACCGTTGCGGGCTTGGCGGTCAGTTCGACTCCCAGCGCCTTTAGCACGGTAAACACGGTGCGCAGCGAGCAGTTCCTTCGTCGCTCAACGAGCGGTAAAGCTGTCGCGGGACAGCCCCGTTTCGTTGGCGATCCGCGTCATGCCTTTTGCACGGGCGACCACGCCAAGAGCATGCGTCACATATGCGGGGTCGTTCGTCTCAAAAGCCGCAGCTACAAAATCCGCGACAGATTCATCGGATTGCAGATGCTCAGCGGGGTCAAAATTCGTTAGTTTCGCGGTCATGTTCATTTGCTCCAATCTTCGGCCAGGCGCAGCGCGGGCTTTATATCCCGTTGCTGCCCCCTGTTTGGGGGCGCTGGCTGCAGGTCGAACCGGTCACATGCTCTGAAAGCCGAATCGCCTTTCGGCGGTCGGCGGCGTTGAGCTGATTCCCGTAGATGCTCACCTTGCCTGGGGTATGGGCCTCACCCTGTTGGACAACAGGGCAGCGTAGTTCTCGAAGCCGCCTTAAATATGGCGGGGGCGGCCAGTTAGGTGCCCTACGCCTCCTGCGTCTCCAGGGTGTTTCCGCCCACAATTTCCTTGAGACCGAACCCGTAAAGATCTTGTTCAGTAGGTTGCCCCCACAGTTCTTGGGCCACCCACATTCCAAACGATGCCTTGACCATTGGAGAAGGTTCTCGCCCCGGCTCGAGAGTCCTCTTTGCCGAAGCATGCAGCGCGCGAAAGGAAGAACTCTCCTTAAAGCGCTCCAGCAACTCATTGCGCTGTTCTTCGTCGATTTCGCGGACATAGCCCATCGCCTCTTCCGCACGCGCGGCCAAGAAACGATGAGTCAGCTCCTCTAATTGCACCTTTGGAGCTGCTGGGCGCTCCGTCCGGCGCGTGGTTACCTTCGCAATGTCCTGAGCGGTGGCGTAGGAGCCTCTCAAGGCGCGCAAAAAGTATCCAGCGGGGGAACCGACGGGCGAGAGCTGCTTGTTCTCGAGGCGCTTTTCAACGATTTCAAGGGTTGCGATAAGCTTGCCCTGGTCAGTCGTACCTATGTACTCCAATGCTTCGGCCTGGGAGATCCCCAAAGCCATGAGTCGCGTCAGGTGTGCCGCTGAGTCGACCGCCGGGGTCGGAAGCTGCAGAGGCTCCTGGGCCTTTTGACTCACCTTGAACTGCAGTTCGACAACTCGACGTCCCTCCTTAAACTCAAGGAGTTCTACCACCAGGTCCGTGACGTCATTTACTTCACGAATGGCCTTCAGGAGGGTGTCGCGCTTGAAGTACTTGTACTCGGGGACCTCCGCGCTCGAAGGGTTCCCCGTCAGAACCTGATACCACCACTGCACCGTTTGCCGATTCGTCACCCTGCTGGGGTTCGTCAAATAGCGTCGGCAGTTCTCATAGAGTGCCATGCCGCCGTTTGTGCGCAGACTGGTGAGGTAGTAGAGCGAGAGCTTGGTGTACTGCATCGGCCGCAGCATCTCGGATGAGATTTCCGGCGGGAACGCATAGCCGAGCCACACAACTCCACCGCGTGAGTTCAACCCGGCCGGGTTGTAGAGCGTGGCCGAAGATAGCAGTCGCTCGGACGTGTACTGTTTCTGGCCTTCAATCTTCACCCGCACGTCTTGAAGCTGGTCGATCTGTTGCTTGAGCAGCTCGGTGTCATTGCTGTTGTACCGCGTGTCAGCGACGACATCCCGCAATGGAATCCAGAAATACTTGGCGTGATTTCGAACCTCCGTGGGTCCGGTCGTCCCAGGCTCACCCAACTGTTGGGCGTGATAGATGAGCACGTTGAACACCTTGCGGCCGAGAGACGAGAGACCTCCCTTCTCGATGCGAACGGCAATCGTGTCATTCGACTTTTTTAGGGTGCGGTCGTCGTCTTCGCCTTCGAAGACTACAACTTGGCTCTGCATCGCCGGTGTAGGTTCAGCGGCCTTCGGGGCCTTCGAAGCACGGCGCGCTCGACTGTTCGAAGAAACCATGGGGTCTGGTGCTGGCGAAAGAGAGTACGGAATTGCGCATAGTTTCGTAGAAAGGTGAGCGCAATGCAACCGTGCCTTTCACCTTTAGCGCGGCGATTCGTCAACACTCTGAGCCAGCTGAAGCGGCCTTTCCCGTAACGGCTCACCTTATGAAGGCTAGGGGTTCCCGCGGATTCTCACCTTTCGGCAGGTTCCTGGATTGCCTCACCTTGCCCCGGTTCCTGCTGTCTCTCACCTTAGACAGAGCTGGTTCCTGTGAGGGCTCACCTTTGCGAGATGCTGGAGGCCGTCCGAAATGAAACCACGCGGCAACGCTCCATAAAATCAAACGGTTAGCACCGTTCGCCGGCTTCGGGTTCCCGGAGAGTCTCACCTTCGTCGGCTGCGAACTTTGGGGCCTAGAATCCTGTTGCGGCTCACCTATCGCGATCGCAACCGGCGTTCGCCGGATCACACTCGCATGGCTTTAGTACCGCGAACAAGCAAATTCTGCCGTTATATCAGTGGCTTACAGTGAGTGGAGGTCAATGTCATTCACTTCCTGTGGAAGCTCACCTTTGACGGTCAGGGGCATCAAACAGCCTTTCCCGAAACCTCTCACCTTTCAGTCCCTGACGCGTCTCACCTATGGCGTTCACGTGTCCCGTATCCACTCACCATAGTTCCCGCGGCGTCTCACTGACTGCTCTGAAGGCATCCCGAAAATCTTCACCTAAGATCCTGCAAGCTCTCACCTTGCTTCCCGTAAGCCCTCACCAGAGGTGACGTAAGCCATTGATTTAAAAGAGAAATCAGGAGCCTTAACGGTTTTAAGGTTTTAACATGGGTTTAAAATTTAATTCTCTCAACCAGCCCAGAGGGCTATTCGGACGGAACCCCACCACCCAAAACCCCGTTTGCAGCATCGGGCAGACTCTCGCCGGCTCACCTTTGGCCTTAAGCCTGAAGAGGAGAGGTTCCCGATTCCCCTCACCCTTCCGCCATTTCTTCTGAGATTACGACTTTCCGTCCTGTTCGGCTTCCTGCAACAGCTCCCCCAGCCTCTTGCGGAGCTCGTCGACGAGCTTTCCAGCGTTCGCTTTGTTCGGCAGGGTGATGTCCATTTGGACTCTTCCCGCGTCCCACTCCTTGATAAAGCCAACTGACCGGGCCTGTTCGCCCTGCCCTACTTCGAGCTGATACTGGCGGGAATTGTGCCGCGGTTTCTTGGCCGCAGCGCCCCGTGCGGTGTACCGTTCCCGCAGATTGATGATGGCCTGGCGGCTGGTTTCATCGTTTAGGACCTTTTCGACCTGTTCCAGTACGACTTTTGCCGGCGCGACCTTCTGCAGCTGCACCAGTTCGTAGAGCACCGAAATCTTGAACGCAGCTGGATTAGTTCGAACAACGTCGAGACACGCCTCTTCAAGATCCAGGATGGCGAGCGTTTTGTTGATCTGGGAAGCGGTGTAGCCCTTGACCTGGCCATTCTCGGTCTTCGACAAGCGGGCCGCCAACGCTGCCTCACTAGGAAAGACGTTGGCATCCAAGAGCTGGCGCCACGCCAGGGCGTTATCCAGCGCCGTTTGCCCATTGCGCCGATCATTGGACTTGAAGGACAGCAGATACAGATCTTCATCGCTGACATTTTCGAAGACCTGCATGCCGAGCGAGGCCAAGCCGGCACTGGGCGCGCCAAGCTTGCGAGTTTCCCCGTCGATCACGATGAACCGACCATCACGCTCAGTGCCAATCAGCAACGCTAGCTGCCCGTCCTCGCGCAGCCAATTGGCCATT
Source organism: Achromobacter sp. GbtcB20 (assembly GCF_019091095.1). Lineage (NCBI taxonomy): Bacteria > Pseudomonadati > Pseudomonadota > Betaproteobacteria > Burkholderiales > Alcaligenaceae > Achromobacter > Achromobacter sp. GbtcB20. Next base: position 78,952 of record NZ_JAGXJZ010000022.1, read on the forward strand.
GCTTCAATGATTTGCGGCGGATACAGCTTCCGGGCACCGTACGGATTGCTGTCGAGCTCCGAGATCGGTACGTTCGCCAGCCTCGGCGTTCCGTACTTGTTCTGAAGCATCAGCGCAATCTCATCGGAAGAAGATTCCGATGAAAGTGCCGGCCGCGGCGACTGCGCGGACGGGTCCGCTGACTCATGATAGCCAGTAGGCACAGCTTCGAGCACCTTCGCTGCGCGCGCGAATCGATCTTGAACGGAAACCCGGGGTGCGGCCGTGGGTGCGACGGGGGTGGGCGTTGTAGCTTCAGCTGCTCGCTTGACTGCAGCTCCGAGATCTGGACGACGTGCCATTTACTTCTTCCTCCGCGTTGCGGCCTGACCCACGTAGTGAGGCAAATCGAGAAGATCCAGGATTTGGGAGGTCAGGTTTTCAACTTCAGTGATAGCAGGAGATTTGGAAGCCAAAGCGTGAACAGTGGCCCCGTATGCTTGCGACTCCGGAAAGGCATTGCGCCGGGAGAGAACGCTGTCGAACGCAGGGATTTCCTCATCTTCGGCGATTACTCGCATGCAGTGATCGAACAGCCTACCGCGGCTCACCAAAGTCGGGAGGTAGCGGATTTGGAGGTCTTCGTTGTACTCGCGTTGCGCGCGAAGTGCGATGTCTTTGGCCTCTTTCGCAGCCCAGACATTGTCGAGTACGGGGATGATAGGAATGATGCACAGATCAGCAATTTGCAGGGCTGCCCAGGGAATGGGTGACGCGATTGCCGGCGGACAATCCAAGAGAATTACGTCGAAATCGCCAATGTTCTTTTGAATCTCGCTCGTAAATTTGGCTCCCATAGCGTGCAAATTGGTCACCCGGGCAGGGAATGGACGGTCTTCCGGTGCTTGACCATTCCACGTCGTGGCCGTCTGCTGCGGGTCCAAGTCGACAATCAAAGTTTTGTACCCGCGGAGCGCGATCGCTCCCCCCGTCTGCATTGTTGACGTCGTCTTCCCGCAACCGCCCTTCTGGTTGATAAAGGCAGCGATGCGCGTTTGTGCGGGTGCAGGCTGGGCTTGCTGTTTAGTGGCCATATGAACTTTCACCGGTGAAAGACGCCGCACGGGGCGGCCCGAGGCGCTGCAGCCAATAATGGTCTGAGCTCGAGATGAGATAGATGGTATGTACGGATGATATTGGCTTCAGCAAACAATCTCAAGAAATTGATGCGACTTCGCTGAAATTCCTCAAAAAATTCGGGAGGCGCGGGCGATTCGTTGGGCGGATACCACGGCAATCGCTCGCCATCTTTCACCGGTGAAAGATGGCGAGACCTAACCTCGCGCCGGCCGATTCGAATTAGAAGCCTCCGCGAAAATCTTTCACCGGTGAAAACCGTACGCGTTTCGGACGTGTGGGCGACGTCTTATTGTTGTGCGGTTTGACCTGCATTGACCTCGATCTTTCACCGGTGAAAGACGCCTCCAACTCATGGGGAGCATTCCCGCTTGTACGCGGATTCAAATTGAGCCCATCTGCGACGCTTTGCCGCATCGAACTTTCACCGGTGAAAGTCCGCCGTTTAGCTTCCGCATCGAATTGGCGCCAGGAGCCGACGTGGGAATGCAGAGCGGTCTTTCACCGGTGAAAGACCTCCGGGCGCGATCATCTGCTTCGACCGCCAGACAGTAACCGTGAATGTCATTCAATGCTGTTGCGCGAGGCGCAGCAAGGAACAGTGAATGACATTCAGTGGTATAGAGGCAAATTCAAAAAAAATGCCGCTAAGCGGCGTTCGTCATGATGGTGCGTCCCTACTTCGTCAGGGACCTGGAGTCGGTACTGGTTGTGGCGCGCGCGGGGCTCCGCTGCACGCATCGTCGCTATCGCTTTGACGTCGTTGCAGATCACCATCACGAAGGGCCTCGAAAAGGCGCTCGCTGACCCGCGCGTTCTGATCGCTGCTCCGCTCTCCGACAACTCGTCGGAACCACTGACCTAACGACTGGAATGCACTTTCAATCTTGCGGAAGATTCGGCCAACTGTGCGGTCCAGTCCCGTGGCTCCGGTCGATTCGCCATCACGTTCGTCAAAATGGAAGCGCTGCTCGCGCCACAACGAGAACGCATGTGCAGCAGCCTCCACTGGATCGGAGCACTGAGCAATCGCGTCCGGCGCCATCCGTGCAGCGACCATTGCGCGGCGCACCCGATCATTCAATGGACTGCCATCCTCGAAGGCTGCCCGGACAGTCTCTGCCTCATGAGGGGACATCAGAACGCTTTCGGCATAGTGGAATGCCTCATGGTTGAAGGCCCGGCCCGCGCTGCGTGCCCGAACCGAAATTTCAATGAGATTGGCGAGTTGGCGCGCGGCCACTTCTTCTTCTGCGCCATTCGCAGTGCGAACCACTTTGTTGAGCAAGCGAACGGACATCGTGCTTCCGAGCATCTCTCTAGCTTCGCGCACCATGTCAGATTGGGACATGTCCTGGCTAAAGGAAAAGGCAGACCTCGGAACTAAATCCATGCTGTACACCGGCTGAACGGCGCGGAGTTTCGCGCGTACTTCAGGAGTCATTGGCACGTAGGGGAGGGAACGCGCAGTGCTGGCGTTCAACTGAACGTCCATAGCCTTCACCGTCACTCCGGTTCCTTTTAGCGCCTTGTTGGCAAGTGACGGGAGCACACGAAGGTAAAACTCATCTAGGCCGTCATCTTGTACGAAACGTCCACCGTTGCGCAGTTCAGCGTTGATCCAGGCAACTCCCGTAATTGAGTTGTCCTCGGCGGCCCGCTGCATAACGCGACGCAGAATTAGGCCAGCCCAGCTTTCAGTGTGATTGATGAATGGGCCATCCGGCACGCCCCCGTGCTCGCCTGCACGTCTCCGTGTCTGTGCCCAATCAGACTGAATTTCGTCGATGAAGAAAAGTCCCCCCCGGCGCGTTGTTCGCGTATGAGCAAAGAGATTCTTGATCGCCGATCCCGTCGTCGGGTCCACCATGTCGCTGTAGTGGTGCCGGTTGAAATCCGGAAGAGTGTCGAGATCCGACATCAGCTTCCGACGCTCTTCGTCGAGCTGATGAACCAACATGGGTTCTCGCAGGAGACGGTCGGGATTGAAATCTAGATCTTCAAGCTCAAAGCGGATTTCTTCCAAGCGGTCCTCGACGTTGTTCCGAGGCGAGTTCACGCAGTACAGGGTTTCGGTGTACCGATCGTGACCTGGCACAACATATCGCGCGTATTTCGGACTGCTGAGGTCGATCTCCTTAATGGTTGGTCGCAATGCCAACTGCCCGAGGATGCTCTCTTGGGTGACTGGGTGATTGCCTTGCGCTTCCAGCCACTCGACTACCCCGGCCTCTTCAATCTCCCTTTGCTTGACTCCTTTCTGCGTAAGGGCGCGGATCGCCTTGGCCCATTGGCTGGCAGGAGCCCGCTTTTGCATCTCGCGCACTTTCTCGGCCAGTTGGCTGGCCATGCGAGGGTCAAGGCCGGTGTTGAGATAACGATAGTGGGGAGTTGACATTCCCGAAGGCTCCAAATGAGAAGAACGCATGACAGGGCAGGGCCACGCGCGGCGTCCTGGTCATCCTTGAAGCTCGCGTCAAGCCCGCATTTAAGGATGAACTATACTTGCAATTCATACGGCTATTTGCCATGAAGCCCTCTGCTTTTCCTATGAGCGACCCAGCGAAAAAGGTCATGGAGGGGGCACACATAACGCGAGGGGTAGTGCCGAAATAGGCTTGCGCAGCTCCAGGAACGGGCCGGAATGGACTCCAACTAAACGGAGTCCGCCAGGTCGATTTTTACGTTCGCTGGTTGCGCTCGGGGTCGGCACTCTTGCTTGCAGGACCAGGACCGACATAGATGCGTACCGGCGCCAGCCCTGAACTGTTTTCCCGTGAGCAAGCGGAGAAATTGCACAAATTGCGCGAGCGCTTGGAACTGGCTCCCGTGACCGGCAGGCCATTCTCCACCTCGCGCATGTTCCAGGACTTGGCGATGAGTGGCGCGCTGGACAGGCTTCCTGCGCCTGACGCCTGCCCGCCACTCGCCAATCTGATCCGCGCAGAGAGCCCGTTTATGCGTGGAAGGCAGCACATTCTCGTTGCAGTCCGAAGCGCGCAGGCGATGCATGAGCGTTTGCAGAACCATGAGGGAGCAACTGAAGCATCGCTCCCACGACTGCAAGAGCGCCCCCGCGGCTAAATGCACCCTACGGCACGCCACACTGGACTGAACATACATGGCCAAGGCAATAGCAAGGACGAGCAGCCGATATCCGTTCGACTTCGCAAATCCAGATCCTCGGCATGTGGACATCGTCGATATCGCCTTAGGCTTGTCCAAGGAATGCAGCTGGAACGGCCAATTGCCTCCAGATGAGTTTTTGAGCGTCGCGCAGCATTGTGTGATGGCCAGTGAGATGTTGCCGCCGGATTTGCAGTTCGAAGGTTTACTTCACGACGGCGAAGAGGCGTATGTCCGAGATCTGGCCTCGCCTATCAAAAGCCTCATTCCGCAATACGTCTCGCTGGCGGCGGGGATAACGCGCGCGATACGCATTCGATTCGATCTGCCTCTGGAGCACCACTCAAGTGAAGTCAAGGACGTAGATCGCAACCTTCAAAGAATGGAAGAGGGCGCGATCTTCGGCAATGAGCCCAAATTCGAACTCTGGTCTCCCAGGAAGGCCTTCGAACGGTTCATTGAGCGATTCAATGAACTCTATCCCGCGCATTTAGAGAGGCTTCGGGAACACGGCGTAAGGACTTACCACGATCGCCTGTTAGCGCATCCCAAAGCGCATGCCGACCTGGTCGAGGGATCGACCATCGAGCACCTTCCCCGCGAGTCCTTTAGGGGCTGGCGCTCCCCACGGAACGCACACACCGAACTATTGAGGCAAATATGGACTCCTCCTTGAGTCGATTCCCACCTGATTTCGAGCGCGCCATTGCGGACCTGCGTGCCGCACGCAGTGCGCCGGATGAAGGCCCGCTGCAAGTTCAGATATGGCGGGCCGGCAGCGAAGTGGCAATCGCCATCGCATACCGAACAGGTCGTGGGCAACGCCTCACGGGCGGTTATGACGGGCAAGCCCTGTACTGGATCGCCGAAGACGGTCTGAAGGAATCGACCGTAGAAATCGACGCCGCCATCGCTGCACACCTTGGTGGTGGTCTTCTGGTGGTCTATCTAGATCCAGAGGCCAACGCCCCCGTGGGTGATGGCATGTTGACGCAACAGAATGCTGGAGGCTAATGATGGCCCTCAATGAACTGTTCAGTGGAATTGGCAGCCGCACCGCTGGCTTTCTTCAACGGGCTGCCGAGAGAGGAATTGAGGTTCGAGTCGAAACTAAAGGGGCCGTCGTTCGAGACACCCACGCGCTCGGTCGACGTCTCATCATCCTCGGCTTTGCCGCGTCCATTGGCGCGGTGGGCGTGAATGCTACGGGAATCGCGGACTCGGCTCTTGCGCCGCCAAAGGTGAGGGTAAACGGGGATCTGGTCCAACCTGACCCGATGCTCGCGCGCTTGGTACACGTTGGAGGGTCCGAACGCGAGGCCCGCATCGAAGTTCTCCAGCATCGCGACCTCATTCAGGGGCTGGCACATTGCTCCCCTGGGTTGGAGAAGATTGATCCCGCGCTGCTGCTGACCGCCTATCGCTATACCGCAGGTTGGCAGGATTTCTCGTCACCCGAGAGAGCGGGGGACCTGTTTCAGCTCGCGCAGGCGAACGAGAAGCTGGCCGGCAGCCTTTCCGAGCAAGGCCTCCAGCTCAAGGTTCGGGGAGACTACAGCGGTTGGGTGTCGGCTGTTGGCTCGGTAGCCCGCGGAGTCGCGGAAGCGGCCGGCAGTCCCCAGTCTCAGGCCGTCGTAAGGGGCGCCGCCAGCGTGGCATCGTCTGGCGCTTATGCAGCGCGAGGGTTGGGACGCATTGGCGATGCACAAGGGGCTCAGCGGCGGATTGACCTAGCTGGACGGTCCATCTCGGACATTGCAAGGCTCGCCAAAAGCGCTGATCGCTTGCTCGCGGGCGGCCCGCGGGCGAACGGATCTGAGAAAAAGGATGGGCCGTCCGCGCGAGCACCAAGGCCCGCTGAGCGTGCTGCTGGGGGACTCTCCCCTGACGCGCGGGCTATCGGTGTTCTTTCTGATGCCGCACAGCGAATGGGCTTCCACGTCAGTCTTTCGCCTCTTACTGGAGAGCCTGTCCCAAAGGACCACGCGACGGTGATTGCGACTCACAACTCGGATTTCGCGGCCGCCCGCCAAGCGGCGCAGCGGAACCTGGCAGAGGTCGCGACGCTTCACGAATACGCGCGGGCGAGCGGTATTCATCTCAATTTCGACCTCATGTATCGCGAGTACGCGCAACTGGCGGATGCGGCGCATGAGCGGGAGCGCCAGGCCAGCCGTCATACAAGCACGGGCGATCGCCCGCGGGGAGGATAGCCATGCACATTCCCATCAATAGCCCCTTTTTTACGCGGCTATATCTGGTTCAGAAGGGGAAGGGCGTCTTCGCACCCGGAGGGCCACTGCCAAGTCCGATGGATCTCGCGATCGATTGCATGATGGTCGCCGTGTCGGGTTCATCAGTGCGCCAAGTTCGGCAGCTCGCTGCCGCGGACGAATTATTTGACCCAGCTCGGCACGCCATTACCGAGATCCAATGGGTCGGAGATGAGGCGGCGATGGTTGAACGCACCGTCGCTCTGTGCACGATGCCTTCGGGAGACCCGGCTGCCCCGCTTGTCATGTACGGCCCATTTCGGGACGGGAACCATGCTGAGAGATGGCTCGACGCTCACTTTCCGACTACGGCCCAACTAGGTCACGTTCTCTATCCAATCCCGAACGCGTTCTCTCTTGCATTGCATACGTGGAACGCCGAAATGCAGGGTGTATTGAGCAATCGTCTTGCCGAATCTCCGTGCCGCTTTGGAGACCCGAAGCAGAGGCTCATGCCTGCGCGCCGCGAATTCGCTCCGGCCGGTCACAGGCGCGCCGAACCCGCGTTCGAAGACATGCGGGAGTTTGCGAGGCCCCGGGCACGGGAGCGCCTCAATGCGCGTGAGCGCGACGCTCAGTTCGACCGACTGTTGAGTCTCACGTCGCCGGCACATAGGGAAGAGGCTCGCAGGATCATTCTCGAGCTGCACCGCGAAATTGCACAGCAAGCTTAGACCACCGACTGGCAACTATTTGGAGCCCAAAATGTTGTTGAAACCCGATCACGGAAATGAAGCGCCGGACGAAACGGATATCGTCTCGGATGAAGACCTGGCAGAACGTGCAGCTTCGCGTCCGGACAATGCCAGACAAGGTACTCCCCTCGAGGACGCCAGCGCCCGACAATTTCAGGCGAAACGAGTGCCGGCGCAGCCGGCGCGCCCGATTGCTGGCAACGCACGTCAATTCGCTGCAGGGCGCCTCGCCACTGATCTTGACGGTGATGTCGCTCGATCGGTTCCGCCTTCCGCTAACCCCCATCCCGGTGCCTCATCGCGACCTGGCGCGGCCTCAGCTGCGAGACTGCCGCCTCGAGCAGATCGAATCAAGCGCCCTGTTGACGCGATGGACGGCCGGCGCCTCGCCGAGTTCTGGGCCGCCAAACAGTCCGAAAAGGTCGCGCGGAAAGTGGAGAGCTCCATCGCAGCGACTCCGCAATTAGGTGCCGTGCATCCCAATGTGATCATGCGGCTCATGCAGGCGTTGATGCGGATCCTCCGATTGTTGTTCGAAAAGCTTGGCATGCATGAAAGGCCCACCAAGGATGGGGAGAAAAAGGACGAACGCGGGCAAGAGGCTAAGGCGAACGTCCGTTTTCACGATGTTGAGCCGGCTCCCCCCAGCTCTCCTGAGCCAGTGCCGGCGGAGATGCCTGGCCGCGCGCAGCCCGTCCCGGCCTCCCAGATCAGCCCTGAGCACGCCCAACCTGCGATTCACAAACACGAAGGGGGCGTGGCGGCCGATGCGGAGACCGTGGATTCGACCCCAGAACTCACTCCCGTTACTAGCGCCGCAGACCTTGTCACTGCGGCCATTGTGCGGTTGAGCATCGACCCTGAGGTGCGTAGGCGCATGGATGAGGTGGGGCCGAACTCCAGTCTGCAAACCGCTGTCTACATGGCAGCCGTGGTGAACGACCTGCGGGACATGGCTCGTCTCGTTGAGGATCGGCTGTCGGCTTATGGAGGTGCCATGAACTTGCGCTTGGCAAGCTATCAAGCTCACTGCCAAACATATGGTGGGCACACGGCCGCAACATTGCTTCTGCAAAACGGCGTGATCCAACCGCAAGACGTCTCTGCCGCGTTCGCAGAAGATGTCAAAGGAATCACCGCCAGATATCAACCGCACCTGGACGAGTTGAACCTGCTTCGTCTCGCGGTGACGGAGGCAGCCAGGGAGGTGTATCAGTGCGCTGCGGATTCTCCCTTGCAGGAAGATCTGCTCATGGAAATGGACAGCTCATTGACGGACCTCTTGGGCAAAGATTGGAGAAAATCTCTTGCCCTCGAGCGGTTGGGGGCAGCACCCGATGAAGCGGAAATCGCGCAGCTGGTTCAGCGGATGGACGATGGCCCTGTTGTCGACGGCGAGCATCCGGCTTCTGCAGAAGAGTATCCCGCCCAGGATATCGCTCCGTCTGTGAGCGAAACGCCGCTGCAGGAAGAGCGCTCGCCAGAGCCTGAGAGCGACGACCCAATTGACGTGTCGTCGCCAAGCCCGGCGGCGGACCTCACACCGCAACCGTCTGCGGAAGTCGACAACGCGTCGAATGTGAATGTCGGTTCGGATACCCCGGCATTGTCGGATGACGGTGCACTGTCGCACCAGGCGGACCTGTATGAGAGCGGCCCCGAAACCATGTCGCGGGACGAAGCCATGGCGCAGTTCGCCCTCCTCGAAACCAGCAGCACCGTAGCGAGCAGTGCCGAGCGTGCGCCGGCGGACGAGCAAGAAGGCTACGCTCGTGAAAGAGGTTAATTAGCTGTTGGAGCGTGGAGTCGCGGGCGGCTTGTCGACGAGAAACTGCTCGCGCTCTTCTTTGGTGTAGCCGGCGATCCAAGCAGGGGCACGGCCCAATCCGCTCCAGGTTTGTCCCTCGGCGGAGGCATATTTAATGGCCACGGGGCGCTTGGAAAAGGCTTGCCGCATCACCTTGGTGATGCCAACTGGGCGACGACCTCGCCGAGGCTTACCATCGGCCTGCAGCGCCTGTGTGCGGGCCACGACTGCAATCTCATCAGCAAGGACTTTTGACGAGATGCCACAGTCCAAAGCCTTGGCGGCAAAAATCCGAAGCTGATGCAGGATCGCGTCCTGCTGCGTGCGAATCAGCTTCTCGCGCTGCGCGTTCAGCTGAGCCAGTTCTCTATCGACTTTATCAAGTGAGACAAGGGGGCGTGTCTTAGTGGCCATTCGGGGCTCTTTGTAAGCTCGCGCGCACGCTTCACTGGCTGGGTGCCGAGCGATCCCGTGGTCTGGTCTGGTCGACCTGATAGGGACTTTCCGTAGGCGCGAGCAGCTCGGTTAGCAATTCAGGTGTGTGTGTAAGGGTAACACGTGCCCATTCGCGATCGGACTGTGTACGTTGGGGTTGGTTCTTGCTGCGGCCTTCTTGCAAACCACGATCGAACAGCGTGATTACCTTGGAACTTTCCGGGTGTTCCGGGGGGAGTAGGGCAAGGAGGGCAGGTCTCATGCGACCAGCCAGATCGGGTTGAAGCATCGCTGCAATTGCCAGGCGTTTCACCGGCGGCAAGCCGTCCAGTTGGTGAGCGGTTTGGCGTTCTCGAGAAGATGTTTCACTCGGGATCAGAAGCCGCTTCACTTCACGTTCAAGGTATTGACGCAGGCTGGATCGTTCGGGGATCAACGCCAACATTCCCTTGAGTTCATGGGCGCGATGTTGTTGCCCGCCGTTCCGCTGCCTCCCGTCGCCCTGCACCGCAGAATCTGCCGCATCCTGTACGACCATTTCGCGCACACGGCGCAGAAAGTAAGACGCGAGTGATTCCCCGTGTGTGATTGCCTTTTGCACCGCGGTGGAGCCGACTGATCGGACCCATTCATCGGGATCCTGACCATCCAGAGTGATAAACCGGAAGTTCACCCGATCCGCGTAGGGTAGTGATTCTTTGACTGCTCGCCACATTGCTCGTTCGCCGGCGGCATCGCCGTCGAACAGGTATACGACTTCCGATGTATGTCGGCACAGCTGATTCAAGTGGCTGCCGCGGAAAGCCGTTCCCATGGCGGCAACGGTATTTCGGAAGCCGTACTGAGCCAACATCACGACGTCCATATAGCCCTCTACAACGAGAGCGTATCCCCGAGCGGCGATCTCCTGCATGGCCAGATGAAGGCCGTAAAGCAAGTGCCCCTTGTGGAAGATGTCTGTCGTGCCGGTGTTCAAGTATTTAGGGGTCTGCTCACCCTTCTTGTTATCCTGCAAGCGACGGCCGCCGAATCCTACGAGCGCGCCGTCCGCGTCTCGCACGGGGAAAATTATGCGGTCCCGAAATGTGTCGAAACGGCGCTTCTGATCTTCCGTCTCGCGCACGAGGTCCGCGTCCAAGAGGAGCGGATCGTCGTATCGGTTGCCGAACGTTTCGCGAAGTCCGTGCCACCCCTGCGGTGAGATTCCAATCTCGAAAAGGTCAATGGACTCGTCGGTCAGTCGCCGTCCTATCACCCATTCTTTCAGGGCGTCAGTCAGGGGATGATTGCCAAGAGCAGGAGAGCGATAGGCCGCCAACGCTTCTTCTAGGACTGCCGACAGCTCTTGGCGCCGCTCAAAGGAAACGGGGGGAGGGAGGTCGTCGGCCGGCGTGGGTTGGCGTCGCGCAATTGGTTGCGTTTGCGGTTCTGCCGACAAGGCTCCGATCTCACCGGGAAGCCGTACGCCGAAACGGCCAGCGAACTCCCGAATGACGTCAGGAAAGCTCATCCCGAAATACTTCTGCTGAAAATCCACCGCCCGGCCCTTCTCCCCGCATCCGTGGCAGAAGAAGAACCCTTTCGCCGGAACAACGTTGAACGAGGGCGTGCTCTCAGAGTGGAAAGGGCACAGCCCCACGAAGCTCTGGCCGGCTTTGCGCAGGTGCACAGCGGCGGCGACAATCTCCACGAGGTTCTCGTCGGCTCTCTGTTTGACCTGTTCCACGACATCGTCGGGAATCCGTGACGACCGCTTCACCCCTTCATTCCTGATAATTGCCACGTTTCCCGTCTCCCAAAGAATGAATTAGTATAATCAAACATACTGATAATTTTGGAAAAGCGAGCCCGAGCCGGATGAAAGAACGCGTTGCTCCGACCCAGCCCAACAAGGCACCGCACAGGGGAAGCGGCATCTTCGACAGTCAGTTGGCCAAGATCCTCTTTGACACCCCCCCGCCGCTGGGGCGGGCGGGAATTGAGGCGCGAGCGGTTGAGAAATTTGTTTCTTGGTTCTCCTCTAAGGACTCCATGTCCGATGTTCGCCTTGCCGCTTATCTGAAGAAGGTGGACAGCCGTCTGCTACCCAAGCTAAGCGGCCGTGCTGTCCTTCAAATCCTGCAGACGATCGAGCGCCGACGCCCTCGGCTGCTCCCGGCAATCGCTCTATCTGGCTCTTGGAAGCAATCGCTCTCCCAGGCCCGGGTGTATTCCGATCTGTTGAAGCCTTCCACGCTTTCACGCCTTGCTACCGCCCTGGAGAGGGAACGATATGACGACCACTAAGCAGACAGAACACGGAGACGATCAGATCGAGCAGGAACTACCCGCGACCGAGAAGCGACGCCGTGGCCTAGCGGTGCGCACCGTGGTACGTACCGCAAAGGTCGTTGGAAGGCCCTACATTGAGCTCGGAAAATCCGTGAAGAGACTGAGGGGTACCCTGCGGACACTCGGTCAATCCTTGGCATCGCCGGCGAGCGGGCCGGACTCGAACTTTGTCGACGCGCCAAATGCTGCAGATGCTTTCGAGAGGCTCTACGAAGCTAACGGTTGGACAGAACCCGCACTCATGAACCAGCGTAAGGCCGTGGTCCGGTCGAAGTTCGCATCGCTGGTGTTGGCCATCGTCTTCCTGGCTGTGAGTGTGTACGGAGTGCTCTCTTTGCGCTACGTCGCGTACTTTCCGATCGCAATGATCTTCATCGGACTGGCTGTGACTGCCATGGGTCTTGCGCTGTTTATCCAGTACGCCATCAATCAAGCGCAGATTGACGAGCGCCGGCTTTACTCGGCTCATGAGTTTTTCTCCCATCCGAATCGCTGGGTTTTTCTGTTTTCCTCATGAGCGCACTCGAGATGTTTAAGAAGCACACCGCTTCGGCGCTCGTTGCGCTGTTGTTGACCATCTCGGGGCTGGGGGCCGTTGCCTCTGCAGCACCGGACTCCGCTGCCTCTCCGGCACTGGACCAGAGCGCGAAAAAAGCGCCCACTCAAATAGTGCTGCCCGCCCGGATGCCGGCGGGATGCCTGAAAGAAGCCACTGAACGCTATCAGCTTCGACCCGACATTCTGTTGGCAATCTTCAAGGTGGAATCCGGAGGTAAGGCCGGCGTTGAAGGAGTCAACCGGAACCAAACGAAGGATCTTGGCGTGGGCCAGTTGAACACTGACTCTTGGGCGAAATACATGGTGAACAAGTACGGAATTCCCTTGGACACTCTGAGGAACAACATGTGCCAAGGAATCATGTCATCGGCATACGCCCTGCGCAGCGAGATGAACCGCTGCATCAAAGGTGGTTTTCGGGGGGCGGATGCAGTGTGGTGCAGTGTTGCGGTCTATCACCACGGCGGTGCGCTGCCGGTACCAACCGCAAACGCGAAGATTCGTGAGATTCAAAAGGTCTATGTGAGCAAAGTCTGGGCGGCGTACCAGCGGATCGTTGCCAAAGGGCGGTTCGAATAATGGCGCGCTCTAACGGTGAGAGGCAACAGGATTCGATAGCCCTTTGGCTACTTATCGGTGTCGGATGCTTTGCGATACTGGGCGGCACTCTTTGGCTGGTCGCCAGCAATCGAATCGTCTTCTATTCGGCGCCGCTGTTCCATTGGCTCGCGAAGCCTTGGGGGTGGTTGCCATTTGGCTACACGGAGCAGGTCGCTTTCGACATGGAAGCCATGTACCGGCTCGCTCGACGCTACCCGACGCGGATTGGCTTCCTCGACTGGTTGGGATATGCCCACACTGCGATGCGTCCCGTATCCCTATTCCTGGTCGGATGGGTGCTTTTGATCGGCGCCAGGCTATACGCGCGGCGGGGCGGGTCCCAAAATCTCCAGCGGAAGATGACTCCGGACCTGCTGGTGCAGGAACTCATGCACTTCACAACGGACATCGCGCCAATCGCCTGCATTCAAAAGCAACTTGTGCAGAACAAGTTGAAGCGGTGGCGCCGGCAGGTTTCCCCAATGGAAGTCCTTCATCGTGCGAAGGTCAAGGGAATTCCGGTAATTGAGCCAGGAATGCGGCTTAACGAAGCACGCCTAGCGGAGTATCTCAGCGCATACACGTTCATTGAGGTTTCTGGCCCAGGCGGGAAAACGGAGCGAATCCGGCACAACGAGTTCCTCGGTCGACAGATTGTCGATCTGGCTGTGGACTCCCGTAACACAGAGCGCGCGTTCGTAGACCGTATGAGCAGCATCGGAAAGACGATGTTCGCTCTCCTAGCGCCCGGCGCTTTCAACGGTGCAGAGGGGCGTGCAGAAGCGGAAACGGTGATTCGGGCTCTGAACTGGTCGGCTTACGGGTCACGCGAAGGGATGGCTCGACTTGACCTGCCAATTGTTCAGGACATGTACGAGAAGTACAGAGAGCACAACGCTGTCAAGCAGCTGCTTCAGATGCACCACTGGGAATATACGTTTCTTCTGGCACTGCAGCACATCGCGGGGCGCTCGTCCAAGATCGGATCATGGCGGTACATCTGGCTTCGCCCGATGGATCGCATCCTTTTCTTCACCCTCGATACCGACGGTCGCCATACACCTCATGCAGAGTCGGCTGTAGCCGCCATGGGACAGGCGCCCTATGAGCGACTGTGCGTGGAGGAGGGGATGCTGCCCCTGTGCGAAGTTCATGAAAAGGACCGGCAGCGCGGAGAAAGAGGAAAGACGATGCCGATCATCTTCGTCGACAAGGTGGTTGCCGGATTCAAAGCCGAGTTCGACGCTTGGGTGAGCGGCGTCGATGATGATCACTTAGATCAGATGTGGAAGTCGAAGGACATTTGGTCCATGGCACGCCAAACCCTAGCGCCAGAAGACATCCCTGACGTGCCTCCTTCAGAAGCTCTTACGGAGGACAGCGCTTTTGATGACTACGCATCTGGGCAACTGCGCGAGATGAAGGCCGCGGAAGATGCGCGACTTCAAGACGCTCTGGCCGCCTCCGCTCCTCCTGGCTCTGGCAACGCAAGCGCAAAACTTTAGGAATCTCTATGAATGCACCACAAATGAACTGGAATGTGCACGTTGCTCAATGGCCCGGCTACTTCGTTCGGGAAAGGCAGTCGGCTACCTTGTATCGCGCGGAAATCGGCACTGTGGATCAACACACCCCGAAGATCGTCGCCGAGGTAGTTCAGGAGGGAGGGGAGTTCAGGTTCTACCTGACCCACTCCGTCGCCTTGGGGCTTGAGAAGGCTCAGATTGGGCGCTCCTATCGCAGTGGAAGCATGGCGAATCGACGCGCGCGTGCCTGGGTTCGTCGAAACTTCAAGAGATCAGGGCGGGCCGGCTCATGGCTTCGGTTCGCGGGCACTTTCGTTGCGGCGTTGGTTGTCTACTCGCTGATCATGCCGTCCAGTCTGCCTTCAGGCTCTGTAAACCAGGGAACGACTCGGCCCGACAGCCCGAGCGCGTATCCGCAGCCCCGTGCCACAGCGCCGGCCCCGGCAGACGGCCGGGAACTCAGAGCGGAATCAGCAGTGAAGTTGTATCCCGACGAATTGCTGGCGGTCCAAACCATCGGAAAGGCCCTTGGAGTCCAGCTGGGGGAACCGCAATCGGCGGAGTCGTGGTTCGTATTCGCTGACCCGCTTTGCCCCTATTGCCATGCAATGCAGCCGGCTATCGATGCTTTGCAAGAACCTCATCGGCCCGTTGTCATTCCGATCGGGTTGAGGGGAGAGCTATCTGCAGAAGTTGTTGCGAGTTTCTTCGAGGCTGCTGATCGAAGTGAGCAGCCGACAGTTGAATTGTGGCGTTCTTTCATGGACCAGTCGTTCGATGAGGAAAGGGCGCGCGACTTCATTTCAAGGTATCCAGCATCGCCCGCGAACAAAAAGAAGGGGCAGGTGACGCAGGCATTGTTCTCGAAGTTGGGTCTGAAGAAAACCCCTACCGTCGTGTCTGCCGATGGAAGGCTAACGGGTCCACTGAACTCGGCCGGTGATATTCGCAACTGGCTAGGTCTTCCCAAAGGGAATTGAGAATGCGAGAGATGCTCCGAGGGATAGAGCGGGGCTGGGTCGAGGCCAACATTGCCGCGCTGGCGCGGCGGGAGAAGCTCGACCGGGTCGCTTACACGCTCGCACGAGGTGACCTGCGTGCGATATCCGCGCTCCCGTCGACTGTCGGGTTGGGCGTCGAGGCGGTCGCTGAGCGGCTGTTGCAGGCGAGCATTAAGGCCAACGCCGTCAAAGACGTGGTGTTGTCCCGTGTCGCCCTGGTCGGTCCCCTTCGAGCGATGGAAGCTGCTGTCGCTGACGTCATCTTGGAACTGCGCCCTCTGGCGCCTGCGCGAGCAGCGCGCGGCGGAGATCACACAGTGGCGGCCTGGTTGGCGCGTTACAGCAGCAAGTTGCTTGCCGATTGGACCGCAACTCCCCTTATCTCGACGGGCCGCGGGCAGCGCACAAGCGGTCGCGCCTGCTATGACCTCGAGAGGATCGGCCGGCTGGTGCGGTCGGAGGGCGAGCGGTGCGCACTGGCGGTCGGGTGGTTGGGGGCGCTGGGGGTGTCATACCAAGCGCTCAGGGGAGAATTGAGACGGGCTGCAGCGGCTGAGGCCAGGGGTTCCGAATGAGCCATCAGGTCGAAACAAGGCATGAGATCCCCATCCATAAGCGGGTGGTGGACGTTCGCCCGACGATGGACAAGGTGCTTGAATGGCTCACGGTAAATCGCCACTTTGCGCTGCTTCTTATTGGTACGGCTTCCCTGATGCTGATGGCTCCAATCCTTGCGCCTGGCATTTTTGCGCTGTATCTCTTCGTTCACTTCCTCGTATCCACGTTGCGCAAGCGACTCCCCTACCGGTATCCCGCATTCGTGGGAGGCAAGCCCTTCGTTGACCCTGTAACGGGAAAACAGGGTGACGGAATTGGGCTGATTGGCTCAGTCCGGTCCACATCCCCATACGAGGACTTCGAACAGGCGTGGGTGGGAGATGATGGATTTCGGCGGCATTGGGGCATCTTCGGATCCACTGGCAGCGGAAAAACTGAGACCCTCAAAGGCATCATGTTCAACGCATTGTGCTGGGGAAGCGGCTTCTTTGTGGCGGACGGGAAGGCAGATAACAAGCTGCCGACGGACGGGTACACGATGTGCCGCGCTTTCGGTCGGGACCACTCTATTCTCTATCTGAACTTCTTGCTCGGCGGCCGTAGTCCACAAGAGGTTGCACGGTCCCGCACCAAGATTGGCAACGGCCTCGCCCCGTTCTATGACGTTGATGCCGATACGGGCACACAGATGGGGATCAACCTTCTGCACAAGGCGGAGGGCGATGGCAAGTCGTGGCAAGAGAAGGCGATCAACGTTTGGCGCGTCCTGGTGGTCGCTCTTTTCTACAAGCGCGACACGCAGGGAATGACCATTTCGGTTTCGACGCTGATTGAGTATCTGGCGCTTCCCAAGTTTGAGGAACTCTACATTGAAGGGTACGACGAAGCACAGAAGAACCGCGGCCAATGGTCGTACGGCTTCGTCGGCGTCAAGACCTACCTAGACTCGGGTTGCCCCGGCTATCGAGTGGATCGGCTGCTCAAGAAGCACGGACGCGGTCAGGCAACCGCAGCGAACGGGGCGGAGCAAGCTGCGCCCCCAGGTCGCGGGCCCAGCAAGGGTGGGGCGCCCGCATCCGAAGCCTCACTGGAGCAGGAGAACATTGCCTTTGAACAGCACTCGTACCGCATCAACCAGTTGATGCCAGTGCTGAATCTGCTAGACAAGACCTACAGCCACATCTTCAGCAAGACGTACCCGGAAATCGACATGGTGGACGTCGCGCTTCACAACCGCGTCCTCTTCATGTTGATTCCCTCGTTGGAGAAGTCGTCGCAGGAGGCTGAGAATCTCGGAAAGCTGGCCATCGCATGCCTGCGGGTGATGATGGCCAAGAACCTGGGCGCCGGCGTCGAAGGATCGTACGAAAAGCTGCTCGGCTCGAAAGCCACCAATGCGCCGTATCCCTTCCCGGCAGCTTTGGACGAGCTTGGCTATTACTTCTCAGATGGTATTGCGGTGATGTTTGCGCAGGCACGGTCCCTGGGCATTTCTATGATTGCCATGGCGCAGGACACCGAAAAGCTGACGGAAGGCAACCGAGCAGCAGAGGCAGGCGCGATGCTCGGCAATACCGTGAACAAGCTGTTCCAGAAGATCGACGATGCGAAGAAGACATACGAGCTCGCTGCAGCTCTTATCGGCAAGGCGTGGGTGGCCACAGTTGGTGGATTTGAGCGCGGGGAACTTGGTTGGCGGCGCAATCGTGATTTGAGCGTGCAGCAGGTTGACCGCGTGTCATTCGAGGAGATGAATCGGATGAAGCAAGGCGAGGCCATCATGATTTCCGATGGTGTCTTGCGACGGATCCGCACCCTGTATGTCGGAGACTGGTTGAAAAAGCTGAATAACCAAGCGTTTTACGTAAACCGCTTTCTTCAGGTACACAAGCCGAGCCGCGATAACGTGCGGGCGATCTCTATGGCGGTGCCGTCTGCAAAGGTCGAAAGTGAGTTCGACGGCGGTGTTCGGTTGTTGAGAATATTGCGCGGAGAAGAGAGTCCGCGAGGTGAAGTGACCCGCGTAGCCATGATCGAGGCAGTCTCTCAGGCGGCCTCCAGAATTCCCAAGAACGTGGTGGGGATCGAGCGCGGAGTGCTGCTCTATCAGGCAGCGTGCTCTGCTCTCGGTCTGTCGAGTGCTTTCCCCTCCGATTGGTCGTCAATTGCGCCGGAGACCTCGGCCCCGCCGAAAGGGGAAGGGGACGATCTGCGCTCCAACGAAGCCGGATCCGGCTCGAGATCGGCCAGGTTCGCCGCGCGGCCTGAGCTCGCGGCTGAACTCGCGGGCCCGATCGAAGATGACCGCTATGCCCCGCCTGATCCGATGGCACTTATCCGGAAGGCAGGCCCGGCGGTGCTCGGTCCGCTGGGAGGCTTTTCAGCGATTGCAGCTGCAGACGTGCCGGCTCCGCTGACGATAGCGCCAGATCTACCTACTAGCCCCAGCGCGCTCGACCAAGGCCTTCCGATGGGCGCCAGTGTGTGGGACATGGTGCCTCTCGACGATGTGGCCGTCGATATCGAGCCCGACTCCATGCCTGGGAGTGAGGATGCTGCATTTATAGCCGATTCGCTAATGCAGGCCCACAACATGCTGCTCACGCCGCGAAGCGACGACGGGACGGTCGTTGGTGTCGAGCAGGGCTCCTTGGATGGTTTGGCACGTGTGGAGGGCGTCCTGGGCAATCCGGAGCCCGAGCTCGGAGCGCACACTATGCAGAAGGTCGTATCTGTGGCCACGACGCCGGACACCGTGGCGCGCGAACAGATCTCGCTGCAGGACGTCGATGATTTCTTCGACAATCTTGAAAGGCAGGCCACGCCGAACGGCCAACCGTCAGACGGCCAGGCCGATGCCTTGAATGCGGGGTCCTGATGCCGCGGGAGAAGATTCTGCAGGCAGCCGGAAAGGAAGAGGTTCAACGTGGAGGGCGGCGCGCGATCGATGTGTCATATGCACCGTACTTCCACGCCACAGCCAAGCTAATTCGGGATGTGGCGGCAGCTGCTTTAGCCACTGGAAGGCACCAATCTGCGCGCGCGCGGTTGGTGATGAAAGTGAAGGCCCTAACTCTGCACGCAGCGGGCTGGCAGCGAGGCGGGATAAGCCAAGCGCGTTACAAGGCCAGGTTTGCTGGCGACACGGCTACAACGGTCCCGGAGCTCCAGGAAGGCGTCGAGTGGGCGGTCAGTTTGCTTGATGGAAGGACTCTGCTGCCCAGCCACGTTACCGTGGACGACCGTATAGGGGGCCTCCTGAGACTTGAACGGTGTATTCGGGGAGCGGCAGTGCTAGAGGCCGCCCAGTCCGAGGCCGGCTCCGTCGAGCCGATGGTGTGGACAAAGTTCGAACGGGTGGACCGTTGGCTCTTCGAGGTTTCTTTCCGACGATCTCCCGATGACTGGTTGCCGGGGCTCTGGTGCAAATTATGGACAAAGGCACGCCAACCTGCCGGTGCGCCGGCTGAGTTCACGCAGCCAGAACAGCTG
>NZ_JAGXJZ010000220.1:0-484 GCF_019091095.1 Achromobacter sp. GbtcB20
CCATCTCGCCGCTGGGCCTGGGCGGTTTCGCCTCGGCACGCGCGCTGTCGTCGCGCAACGACGATCCGGCCACGGCTTCGCGTCCCTGGGACCGCGACCGCGACGGCTTCGTGCTGGGCGAGGGCGCAGGCGTCCTGGTGCTGGAAGAATACGAGCACGCCAAGGCGCGCGGCGCGAAGATCTACGCCGAGCTGCTGGGCTTCGGCATGAGCGCGGATGCGAACCACATCACCGCGCCGGTCGAAGACGGCAGCGGCGCCAGCCGCTGCATGGTCTCGGCGCTGGCCAACGCCGGCCTGAACGCCGACCAGGTGGATTACATCAACGCGCACGGCACCTCGACGCCGCTGGGCGACCTGGCCGAAGTGCAGGGCATCAAGCGCACCTTCGGCGACCACGCGAAGAAGCTGGTGGTCAACTCGACCAAGTCGATGACCGGCCACCTGCTGGGCGGCGCCGGCGGCCTCGAGTCGGTGTTCACGGT
>NZ_JAGXJZ010000221.1:0-483 GCF_019091095.1 Achromobacter sp. GbtcB20
CCGACAGCCTGGCCGCGCCGCTGCGGGAGGCGCTCGGCGACGCGTATACCGTCGCCACCGCGCCGATGACCAGCCAGATCGGCAGCGGCGCCCTGCCGGTCGAACTGCTGCCGAGTTTCGGCCTGGCGATCCGCGCCCAGCCCGGCGTGCGCGGCAACCCGCTGGGCCAACTGGAGGGCCGCCTGCGCGCCCTGCCGCGCCCGGTGGTCGGCCGCATCGCCGACGACACCCTGTGGCTGGACCTGCGCTGCCTGCAGCAGGACCAGCTTCCCCTCTTCGTCGAGCAGCTCGCCCGGCTGCGGGAGCAAAGGCAAGCATGATCGTCGGTACCGCAGGCCACATCGACCACGGCAAGACCACCCTGACGCGCGCCCTCACCGGGGTCGACACCGACCGCCTGAAGGAGGAAAAGGCGCGCGGCATCTCGATCGAGCTGGGCTACGCCTATGCGCCGCTGCCCGGCGGCGCGCGGCTGGACGTGAT
>NZ_JAGXJZ010000222.1:0-480 GCF_019091095.1 Achromobacter sp. GbtcB20
CTACCAGGGCGACAAGTTCTCGGAATACTTCGACGCGAATACCTACCTCCTGATCACCAAGGCCCTCGACTACTTCGATCCGGCGCGCGAACACGGCGGCGACCTGACGAAAGCCCTGGCGTCGACCCGCGCCCAGTTCCTGGTCGCGTCCTTCACCACCGACTGGCGCTTCTCGCCGGAGCGCAGCCGCGAGATCGTCGAAGCCTTGATCTCGAACCGGCGCAAGGTGACCTATGCCGAGATCGACGCGCCGCACGGGCACGACGCCTTCCTGCTGGAAGACGCGCGCTACATGGGCGTGGTGCGGGCCTATTACGACCGCATCTGGGAACAAACGACGAGCCGGGAGGCGGCATGAAATTCGACAACCTGAACACGCTGCGCCCCGACCTGGCCTTTATCGCCGACTGGGTGCCCGAGCGCGCCCACGTGCTCGACGTCGGCTGCGGCGACGGCGGCATGCTGCGCTACCTGGAAACC
>NZ_JAGXJZ010000223.1:0-480 GCF_019091095.1 Achromobacter sp. GbtcB20
CTGCGCGACGGCATCGGGGAAGGGCAGGTCCGCGCCGACATCGACGTGCACCTGGTGGCGCTGGGCCTGTGGTCGATGATGGACGGCATGATCCGCAACTGGATGTTCGAACCCGCTTCCTTCAGCCTGCTCGACTCGGGCGCCAGGATCCTCGTCGTCTACCTCGCCGGCCTGCGTGCGTCCTGAACCGGACAAACGATACGCCGATGAAAGAAGCACGGCCGGATGGCACGAACGATACAACCATATAAATAAAAAAAGCGCGGCCGGAGCCGCGCTTGTCGTTGCCTGCGCGCCCGATCAGCGCAGTTCTTCGATCATCTCCTTCAGCTTGGCCGAATCGGCCACGAAGGCGCGGATGCCTTCGGCCAGCTTCTCGGTCGCCATCGCGTCTTCGTTGAGCATGAAGCGGAAGCTCTTCTCGTCGACGGCGATCTTCTCGATCGCGGCATCCGCATCCGTCACCAGCTTTCGCTCGAC
>NZ_JAGXJZ010000224.1:0-478 GCF_019091095.1 Achromobacter sp. GbtcB20
CATTCTTTCTTGAGAGTGCAAACGTGAGCGACGCATCAGCGTATGTTTAGGTTTGATCTTTTCGAGATCACTGTTTTTTCGTTCTTTAACAATCTGGAAGAAGTAAAGTTTTTTTAAGCGTGAGGTTAGTCAGCAATGATTAACAGCACACTTAGGGTAGTAATCAAAGTATCAACAAACATGCAATGAGCTGTACTCTTTGAACTATGACGATCCCTGTTGTCAGCAGGGGCTAACGTTATAGGGACAAGCGAATAAGTGCACATGGTGGATGCCTTGGCGATTACAGGCGATGAAGGACGTAGTAGCTTGCGATAAGCTGCGGGGAGTGAGCAAACACACTTTGATCCGCAGATTTCCGAATGGGGAAACCCGGCCTTTTAGGTCATTGCATGCTGAATACATAGGCATGCAAAGCGAACGCGGCGAACTGAAACATCTAAGTAGCTGCAGGAAAAGAAATCAACCGAGATTCCCA
>NZ_JAGXJZ010000225.1:0-476 GCF_019091095.1 Achromobacter sp. GbtcB20
ATCACGTTCCCGGGGTTGATGCCTTTCTGGACCAGCTCGCGCAGGTTGATGCTGTAGCGGATGTCGCCGCGCTCGAGCGCGAGGCGGCTCTGGTCGTCTGAGGGCAACAGGCCGCCAGCACGGTTCAGCGCTTCGACCAGGGTCATCGGGATGTCGTTGATCGCCTGCAGGCCGGGCGCCTTCACCTCGCCGTCGATGTAGACCCGCTTGCTGCGATAGGCCTGCACGCGCAGGGTGATGTTCGGGTTGGCGATGTACTTGGCCAGCTTTTGCGTCAGCAGCGCGCGCGCCTGCTCCTCGGTCAGGCCCTCGACCGGCAGCAGGCCGGCGAACGGGAACTGGATGCGCCCCTGGTGGTCGACCGCGAACCCCGGCTGGGCGATATTGGCGGTGGCGCCGGCCGCGGCGACCGCGGCGTCGCTCGATGCCGCGGCGGCGGTCATGCCGCCGGCCGCCAGTTCCGGGTGGTCCCAGAC
>NZ_JAGXJZ010000226.1:0-466 GCF_019091095.1 Achromobacter sp. GbtcB20
GCGCAAACGGGCGGGCAAGAAATGAGCGCTGCACTCGATACCATCGTTGACAAACCCACCGTCGTGGCGCCGCGCTCCTTGCGCGCGCCGAAAACCAATACCTTCGAGCCGAACTGGGTGCGCTGGGCGCTAATCGCCGTCGCGCTGACCTTCCTGACCCTGTTCCTGTTCGTGCCGCTGGCGGCCGTGTTCACCGAAGCGCTCAAGCGCGGCTGGGACACCTACGTCGAATCGATCCTCGACCCGGATGCGATCTCGGCCATCAAGCTGACCCTGATCGCCGCCGGCATTTCGGTGCCTTTGAACCTGGTGTTCGGCGTGGCCGCGGCCTGGGCCATCGCCAAGTTCGACTTCCGCGGCAAAAGCGTGCTGCTGACCCTGATCGACCTGCCGTTCTCGGTCTCGCCCGTGATCGCCGGCCTGATCTACGTGCTGCTGTTCGGCGCCCAGGGCTGGTTCGGCGAAT
>NZ_JAGXJZ010000227.1:0-465 GCF_019091095.1 Achromobacter sp. GbtcB20
CCATCTTTGCCCTGATCGGCACTCACGGCAAGGGCGCCTACACGGCGGTGGACGGCGAGCGCACCACCATGCACCCGGGCGACTTCATCCTGACCCCGTCCTGGGCCTGGCACGACCACGGCAATCCCGGCATCGACGGCCTGGCCGAACCGGTGGTCTGGCTCGACGGCCTGGACATCCCGACCACGCGCTTCTTCAGCGGCGGCTTCGCCGAGAACGGCGAAGAATCCAGCCAGCAGGTGGCGCGTCCGGAAGGCCGCAGCCTGGCCGCCTACGGCTACAACATGGCGCCGGTGCGCCAGCTGCACACCCGCGCCAGCTCGCCGATCTTCAACTACCCCTACGCCCGCTCGCGCGAAGCGCTCGACACCCTGCGCCGCCAGCAGGAGATCGATCCCTGGACCGGCGTCAAGCTACGCTACATCAACCCGCTGACGGGGGGCGCCCCGATGCCGACCATCGGCG
>NZ_JAGXJZ010000228.1:0-464 GCF_019091095.1 Achromobacter sp. GbtcB20
CAACTCGCCGATGGCCATCATCCAGCGCCATGGCACGCGCGCGGCAGGCTCGCGCGGCATCTATGAGGGCGATCCGGTGCCCGACCGCCTCGACCAGTTGCAGAAGGGCAATCCGGGAGGCCGGCCATGAGCGCGGGGCGCATGGCCTGGCGCCCCTTGCGCTGGCTCATCAGCCGGCGTGCGGCGAAAGCACTGCTGTGGGCGGCCGTGATCGTCGCCGCTGCGGTGGGCGCCAACATCGCCGGCATCTATCTCGTTGGCAGCGTGGCCGGCTGGGAGCGGTGGCTCGCGGCCGCATCGGGCTACTTCTTCGTGTGGCGGTTGTTCCTGTACGGGGCGACGGCCTGCGGCTGGGTCTGGATGCGGCGGCGGCTGCTGGCGCGCGAGGACAGCACGCTGGCCCGACGCCGGCTGATTCGCGCTGAGGTCGCCGGCATTGTTGCCATCGTGGCGCTGGAAGCCAG
>NZ_JAGXJZ010000229.1:0-464 GCF_019091095.1 Achromobacter sp. GbtcB20
GCAGTTGTTCGCCGTCCTTGAACTTGGGGTTCACCAGCGTGTCGCCACTCAGGATGGTGGCGCTGGGGAAGTCGTGCAGGATCATGTTCATCCGCGCGAGACCAGCGGTGGTCACGTCCTTTTCCTGCCCTTCCAGGGTGATCTGCCGGCCCGCCTCGGCGGCCACTTTCAGCAGCAGCGATCCTGCACCGCATGTCGGGGCATACGCCGTGGTGGAGGCCTTGGTGTAGAACTGCCCCTTGCTCTTGCCGGACTCCTGGCCGAAGTGACGCTTCAGGTGTTCGTAGGCATCGCCAAGCAGGCCGTCGTTGTCGGCGCGGTTGTTAGCAAAGTTCAGCTCGGGCTTTTCGAAGATGGCGATCAGGTTGCCCAGCCGTTCGACCATTGCCGAGCCTTCGCCGTGCTTGTTGGCGTCGTTGAAGTCCGGAAAGTCGCTGCGCGCCAGTTTAGTGTTGTGATCGGTC
>NZ_JAGXJZ010000023.1:0-86248 GCF_019091095.1 Achromobacter sp. GbtcB20
TGATTTCTTGTGCTTGCGATAAGGCCGAAACCCAATCGCTGCACTCGCATCAAGCGCCCACACTTATCGGTTGTTTAATTGTTAAAGAGCGGTACTGCTAAAACTTCAAATCACGGCGCTGATTTCTCAGCGCTTAGCGACTATCGAAACGTCAGGGTAAACCCTAATTTTTCGGCAACCGCCAAGCCCTCTACTATAACACAGCTTTTGCAGATTGTGCAACCGGCTTCTGCCTGATTTGCATCCCATCTTGCAACCCCGCTTGCTTTGCAAGCGGCTTCGGAACCCCGAAGGCTGGTTACCGCACAGGTGGCTGAAATTCAGTTTCGGGGTAAACCCTGATTCGTCATCACCAGCCAAGCCCAAGACTATAGCACAATTTTTGCAGATCTTGCAACTGGCTTCTGCCTGATTTGCGTCGATCTTTGCAATAACCGCTTGGCGCCGTTTCCAGCTGCTTTTGCGGCAGACCTGCCCTTGGGCCGGCCTGTTGCACTTGCTTGGCTTCGCTGTCGAAACTGCGTGAGCAGCGAAGGAGCGAGACTATAGCACAGAAATTCTGCGTGTGTGGCCAGCATGACACCCATTTTGCAGAAATATGATTCTTTTCGGGGACGCACCGCGATCAGCCTGCGGGGCGGCCCTCCTTCGCTCCTCTATATATAGGGAGGTGACTCCAGGCCCCTCTATATATACGTGGTTGCGAGCCGGTGCGATCACAACCCGCCCGTCCAGGCTGGGCAAGACCGGAGCGAGCGGTGCCGACCGACTGGCATGCAACATCCCGCCGCTTCAACGGCCAGGGCCGGCAGGAGCACCGCACCGCGCTATCTATATACGAAGCTCCGTCGTTTCCTTGATCTGCTGCAGGGCGAAGAACGAGCGCATGTCCACGACTGCAGGGTGGCGCATGAGCGTGTCCATGGCGAAGCGCGAGAAGTGCGCTAGGTCGGCGACCTGAATGCGCATCAAGTAGTCCATGTCGCCCGACATGGCGTAGCACTCGACGACCTCCGGCCACAACTGGACGTCGCGCGCGAAGTCGCTCATGGGCGCGTGACTGGAGCCGCTGTGCTTATTCAGTCGGATGTTCACATAAGCGAGCAGCCCCAGCCCGACCTTGGCCGCATCGATGAGCGCCACGTATTTCTTGATGAAGCCCTGCTCTTCCAGGCGCCGCACCCGGCGCAAGCAGGGGCTGGGAGACAGGGAGACGCGGTCCGCCAGTTCCTGGTTGCTGAGGCGCCCGTCCCGTTGCAGCTCGGCAAGAATCCTTAGATCTGTCCTATCGAGCTCAATTGCAGACATTTTCAACCCCATGATCACAATATTGGGCAATATTATTGCCGAAACCACGTGCTTTTGCGCCATGTTTGCAATTGTCTGCCCACCCTTCCTACCTACAATCTGCGTCTAGACTTGAAGAACAAGTCGTCCACTTAAAACATGCAAGGGAGCAGACTTATGAGCAGCGCTTTCCAACCCTGGGACAACCCGATGGGCACCGCCGGGTTCGAGTTCATTGAATATGCCGCGCCGGACCCCGCCGCGCTGCGCAAGGTGTTTGAACTGCTGGGATTCAAGGCCATTGCCAAGCATCGCCACAAGGACGTGACCCTGTACCGTCAAGGCGGCGTGAATTTCCTGATCAACGCCGAGCCCGATTCCTTTGCCCAGCGCTTTGCCCGTTTGCACGGCCCTTCGATCTGTGCGATTGGCTTTCGCGTGCAGGACGCCAATGCCGCCTACAAGCGCGCGCTGGAACTGGGCGCCTGGGGTTTCGACTCCCATAGCGGCCCGATGGAACTGAACATCCCCGCGATCAAGGGCATCGGCGATTCGCTGATCTATCTGGTGGACCGCTGGGCCGGCAAGGAAGGCCACGGCGGCATTGGCGACATCAGCATCTATGACGTGGACTTCATCCCGCTGGATCCGGCCAACGCGCAGACCGACGTCAACTGGCGCGGCGCGGGTCTGACGTTGGTGGACCACCTGACGCACAACGTGCACAAGGGCCGCATGGCCGAGTGGTCGGAATTCTACGAGCGCCTGTTCAACTTCCGCGAAGTGCGGTACTTCGACATCGAGGGCAAGGTGACGGGGGTGAAGTCCAAGGCGATGACCTCGCCTTGCGGCAATATCCGCATTCCCATCAACGAGGAAGGCACCGACGAGAAGGGCCAGATTCAGGAGTACCTGGATCTGTACCGCGGCGAGGGCATTCAGCATATCGCCATGGCGACCGATGACATTTATGCCACGGTGGAAGCGCTGCGCAAGACCGGCGTCGTGTTCCTGGACACGCCGGAGACCTACTACGAACTGCTGGATCGGCGCCTGCCGAACCACGGTGAGGACGTGGCGCGCCTGCAGAAGAACCGCATCTTGCTGGACGGCGCGCCGGGTGGCGGACTGCTGCTGCAGATCTTTACCGAAAACCAGATCGGCCCGATCTTTTTCGAGATCATTCAGCGCAAGGGCAATGACGGCTTTGGCGAGGGCAACTTCAAGGCCCTGTTCGAATCGATCGAGCTGGACCAGATGCGCCGCGGTGTTTTGAAGACCGTGGAATAACGCTTGAAGACAAGCGCCTGGCGTGCGTCGACATAGCCTGTTCAAACCCCGCCGAGTGGCGGGGTTTTTCTTTGAGCGCGCGTCGAGCTGCCACGCGCCGCATCGGGAAAAGCACCGCGCGGGGAAAGACCCCGCATGAAAAAAGGCCCCGCAGCGGTCGGCGCAACGCGTGTCCGCCGTACGGGGCCTTCAGTCACGCGCAGTGATTGCCGCCGCTTAGCGCTTCAGGCGATCCTGGAATTGCTTGCGGAACTTGGCGACCTTGGGTGCGATCACGAACTGGCAATAGCCTTGCTCGGGATGCAAGGCGAAATAATTGCTGTGATAGTCCTCGGCCTGCCAGAAATGCGCCGGCGCCAGCAGCTTGGTGACGATGGGCGCATCGTAGATTTTTTGCGCCTCGACCTCGGCGATGACGGCCTGGGCCTGCTCACGCTGCGATTCGTTTTGCCAGAAAATGGCCGATTCGTACTGCGGGCCAATGTCGTTGCCCTGGCGCCCCGGCGTGGTGGGATCGTGGGTGGCGAAAAAGACGCGCAGCAGATCGCTGTACGAGAGTTCGGCGGGATCGAACTCGATGCGGGCGACTTCGATGTGGCCGGTGTCCTTGCCGCAGACCTGTTCGTAGCTGGGATTGTCGACGTGTCCGCCGCTGTAGCCCGGCAACACGCTTTTAACTCCGCGCAGGTCGGCAAACACTGCTTCGACGCACCAGAAGCAACCGCCGCCAAGAACGGCGACTTCATTGCCCGGTGATGGTTGTTCTGCCATGACGATTCCTTTGCATTAGGCGGCCGCTGCGTGCGGCCCGCGCCCCCGGCTCGATACCGGGGCATGAAAATAAGACTACTGCTTTGCCGGCGCCAGCGACAAGATCCATTCGGACAAGGCGCGGGCGTCTTCGGGCGATACATGAGTCTGAGCGGGCATGGGCACCGCGCCCCAGGCGCCGCGACCACCGCTACGGATCTTGCCCGCCAGGTAATCGACCATGGCGTCGCCCTGCCCCGCGTATCGCTGCGCCACGCTCATCAAGGGCGGCCCGACCCGCTTGGCTTCCACCTGATGACAGGCCATGCAGGCCTTGCTCTTGGCCAGGTCCAGGCCAGTGGTTTGCGCATGCGCCGCGCCAGCGTTCAGGACGCCGGCCGCGGCCAACAACAGACTAATCTTCAAAAGCATCGGTTACTGCCCCACGGCTGGCGGTGCTGGCGAGCTTGCCGAACTTGGCAAGCACACCGCGTGTATAACGCGGCTTGGGTTGGACCCAGGCCTGACGACGAGCCGCCATTTCTTCGTCGCTGATGTTGAGCTGCAGCAGCAGCTTGTGGGCATCGATGGTAACCGAATCGCCTTCCTGGATCAGCGCGATGGGACCGCCCACATACGCTTCTGGTGCGACGTGTCCCACGACCATGCCCCAGGTACCGCCGGAAAAACGTCCGTCGGTGATGAGCCCGACGGTTTCGCCCAGCCCTTGTCCCACGAGCGCCGAGGTGGGCGCGAGCATTTCGCGCATGCCCGGGCCGCCCTTCGGGCCTTCATAGCGGATCACGACGACGTCGCCGTCGCGGATCTGCTGGGCCATGATGGCCGTCATGGCATCGTCTTCCGAGTCGAACACGCGTGCGGGGCCCGTGATGACGGGGTTCTTCAGGCCGGTGATCTTGGCGACGCACCCTTCGGGCGAGAGATTTCCCTTCAGAATGGCGAGGTGGCCCTGCGGATAGAGCGCGCGGTCGATGGGCATGATGACATCCTGGTCCGCGCGGGGCGCGTCAGGCACGTCCGCGAGCGTTTCCGCGATGGTCTTGCCGGTGATAGTGATGCATTCGCCATGCAGCAGCCCGGCATTGAGCAGGAGCTTCATGACTTGCGGAATGCCGCCGGCGCGATGCAGGTCGGTGGCCACGTACTTGCCGGACGGCTTCAGGTCGCACAGCACGGGCACGCGCCGGCGGATGCGTTCAAAGTCGTCGATGGTCCACGGCACTTCGGCCGCGTGCGCGATGGCCAGGAAATGCAGCACCGCATTGGTGGAGCCGCCCGTGGCCATGATGACGGACACGGCGTTCTCGATGGATTCGCGGGTGATGATGTCGCGCGGGCGCAGGTTGCGCTTGACCGCGTCGACGAGCACACGCGCGGACTCGGCGGCCGAGGTGACCTTTTCCTCGTCTTCGTTGGCCATCGTGCTGGAATACGGCAGACTCATGCCCATGGCTTCGAATGCCGAGCTCATCGTATTGGCGGTGTACATGCCGCCGCAAGAGCCCGAGCCGGGAATCGCGCATTTCTCGATCTGCTTGAAGTCCTCTTCGGGCATGCGGCCCATGGTGTATTCGCCGACGGCCTCGAACACGGACACGATGGTGAGGTCGTTGCCCTTGTAGCGGCCGGGCTTGATGGTTCCGCCGTAGACATAGATGCCGGGCACGTTGGTGCGCGCCAGGGCGATCATGCCGCCAGGCATGTTCTTGTCGCATCCGCCGATGACGACGACGCCGTCCATCCATTGGCCCTGCGCGGCGGTTTCGATGCAGTCGGCGATGACCTCGCGCGACACCAGCGAATACTTCATGCCTTCGGTGCCCATGGACATGCCATCAGAGATGGTGGGCGTGCCAAACACCTGGGGATTGGCGCGCGAGGCGCGGATCGCGTCGATGGCGGCGTCGGCCAACCGCTGCAAGCCGCTATTACAGGGCGTGATCGTCGAATGGCCGTTGGCCACGCCGATCATGGGGTTTTCGAAATCGGCTTCTTTGTAGCCCAGCGCGTAGTACATGGCGCGATTGGGCGCGCGCGCGACGCCTTGGGTGATGTGGCGGGAACGTTCGTTGTGCGGCATGGTCAGTGTCTCCTGTCGGCCGTCGGGGCGCGGACATGGCGAACGCACCCGGGGAAGCTGGCTCGCTTGGCATGCGAATCTTCAGTGCTCGCCGGTTATTATCATTCAACTTTATTGTGTCGGGCAGAACATGCTGGAATATCCAAAAATCGACCCCATCGCCCTGCAGATCGGGCCGCTAGCCATTCATTGGTATGGGCTGATGTACCTGGCGGGCTTCGCGCTCGTGTATTTGCTGGGCCGCCACCGCATCAAGAGCGGGCACACCACGTCCCTGAACGTGCGGGACCTGGAAGACCTGATCTTCTATAGCGTGCTGGGCGTGGTGCTGGGGGGCAGGCTGGGATACGTGCTGTTCTACAAGCCGGGCTATTACCTGTCGCATCCGCTTGAAGTGCTGTATCTGTGGCAAGGCGGCATGTCTTTCCACGGCGGCCTGATCGGCGTGATCCTGGTGATGCTGCTGTTCGCGCGCAAGAAGGGCCTGCCGTTCTTTGCGATCAGCGATTTCATTGCGCCGCTGATTCCGCTGGGACTGGGCTTTGGCCGGCTGGGCAATTTCATCAATGGCGAACTGTGGGGCCGTCCCACCGACGTGCCGTGGGCCATGGTGTTCCCCGACAGCGGCGACGGACTGCCGCGCCATCCGTCGCAGCTCTATGAGCTGGGCCTGGAAGGCATCGTGCTGTTTGCGCTGCTGTGGTGGTTTTCGAGCAAGCCGCGGCCGCTGGGTCAGGTCAGCGGATTATTCCTGATGGGCTATGGAACGTTCCGCTTCCTGGTGGAATTCACGCGCGAGCCGGACAACTTCCTGGGTCTGCTCGCGGGTGGATTGAGCATGGGACAGTGGCTGTCCCTGCCGATGGTCGCCCTGGGCGCCATCATGTTCAGTCTTACTGCAAAACGATCGTCCCGTTGACCGCGACGCTGACCGTCACGTTCCCTGCTTCAAGGGGAACGCTGACGTCGGCGCTGCTGAACGAACCGCCCTTGGCCATTGCCGCGCCGACCATGCGTTGCACCGGCACGGGGCCGCCGGAACCGCCGAGTTCAATCTTGGACAGGCGGTAGCCGGAAAAGCCGAAGGCATTGGCCGCGGCCAGTGCGCGATCCTTGAACGCCTGCGCGGCTTCTTTCAGCAGCTTGCGCTCTTCGGCTTCACGGGCGGCCGGCGACAGCGAGAAGCTGATGTTGGAAATGGCGGTCTTGTCGGACAGCTTGGAAGCCAGCGCGGCGGCAGCCGCGAAGTCCTTGGACTCCAGCACGATTTCGCCCTGGCCGCGCCACGAGGCGATCTTTCCCTTGTTGTTCATGTTGGGCCAGACATTGAAGCTGCTGGTGCGCACTTCCACGTCCTTCGTGTCGCGCGCACGCTTGACGGCGTCTTCGAGCGCGGCGGTCAGCTTCTGGCCGGCGGCCGGCTGGTCCGGCGCTTCAACTTCCGCGGACAGCGCAATGCGGACCGTGTCCTGCTTGACCTCGGAAGACGCCATGGCTTGCAAGGTCAGTTCGGGCGAGCGGTTTGCGGCGGGCTCGGCGGCGGCCGTTGCGGCAGGCGCCTGCGTCTGCGCGAAAACGGGTTGAGCCACAGCGATGGCGGCCACGGCTGCGCACGCCGCACCAAGCTTGGTGAGCGAAAAAACGGGGTGTTTGAACATGGACTGGTCCTAGGAGGGAGGACGAAGGGGATTTGCCGAGAGGCACCCGACGCGGACCTGCGCTAATGGCAGGCCCGCTGGGATAGATGCCCCGCCTGTGCCGTCAAGGCCGGCATCTCGAACCCTGAGGTTCAAGGTGGTCGCGTTCCGAAGAGCATCGGGTTCGTCTGCAAGAGACAATCACTCCAGCTCTGCACTCCCGCAACCAATATGCCAAAAAGACATAGGTTCAGAGAATGTATGGCCTAGTCACGAACACGGCAGGGACAAACTGAAAAATCTTGAATGCTGCTTATGAACGTTAGAGCAGTTTTTCCTGACCCGACAAGGCGTCATCGAGTACTGCGTTCATGTCCTCAATTCTACGCTTGAAGTCGCCGACCGCCAAACCGCCCAGCGGACCATCGGGCGCTTTCATTGCAAGCAACTCGCCAGCGACCTGCAATGCGGCCATCACGGCGATGCGTTCATTGCTGGAAACCTTGCCCGTGCCCTGGATGCGCAGCATGAGCTGATCGACATGGCGCACGGCGGCCAGCAACGTGGGCTTTTCTTCGGCGGAGCATGCAAGCGAGTACTCGCGGCCGAGGATCGATACGTCTACACGTTCCATTAGTGTTGCTCTCCGGACGGCGCACCCGGCAAGCGGGCCAGGACGGCGTCGATGCGCTCGCGGGCCGACGCGGCGGCCACGCGCAAGCGCTGTAGTTCTGTGTCGCGCGATTGCAGGCTACCCTGCAGTTCGCTTTCGCGTGCGGCGAACCGCGATTCGAGCGCGTGGCGCTCGGCGGTCTCGCGCGCGAGTTGTTCGCGCAGCGCGGCTTCCGCCCGCTTGGCTTCTTCGAGCATGGCCGAGACGGCGCCGTCGTTATCTTGAAGTTTGCTTTGCAGCGTGACGACTTCGGCTTCGCGGTCAGCGGCGCGCTGCTTGAGCACGCGCTGCTCGGCTTCGAATTCGTTCACGCGTAGACGCAACGCGTCACGCTCGGCGTGGAGTTGGCGGGTGCGTTGCACCAGTTGCCCGATTCGGGCGGCGAGTTGGTCTAGATCTTGCAGCATGGGCGCTATCGTAAACCATCCTGGGATGGACCGGGCCTCTTCACGCAAGGTGAGAAACCCGGCAATATTCAGTAGGAAATACGGTTGGGTTTTGGCGCGCGAAGGTTACCGGCTCTTGCCTGCCATGAAAAGTCCCATCCGCCGAAATTGCCGCATCCGGCCGATCCGGCTTTCGCGATTCTTTCTATAAACTTTCACTTAGCTTTCAAAAAGCCCTCAAACTTTCGACCGCGTTACAAACGGGGATCGGGAGTTCCCCAATTCTAGGGAAAACCCCAGGCTTTCACCGACCTTACAGGGTTTGCAGCGTGGCAGGCGTCCATTACCATTCGGCCTTTCAAGAAACCACGTCGTCGCTTTCAGAATAATTAATGGCACCCCGAAGTGCCTTTTTTGTGCCTGTCACTCGCCTTTCGGCGGGTGTCCCATCCGGCTACAAACCTCTTTTATCTACATGCTGTAAACAGGAGCCAACCAATCATGCAGCTACGCAATCGACAGGACTTCTGGTCGGGGGTGATGTTCATCGCCCTTGGGCTGGGATTCGCCTGGCAGGCCAGCAGCTACCAAATGGGTACTGCTGCCCGAATGGGACCCGGATACTTTCCTTTCTGGCTGGGCATTGTTCTCGCACTACTCGGCGCCATCGTGCTGCTTGGCTCGCTGTCCAAGAAAGCCCATGAAACGCATGTCGACAAGTTCGACTGGCGCATCGTCTTCCTGGTGGTGGGCTCGGTCGTTCTATATGGCCTGATCCTCAAACTTCTGGGCGTCTACATCTCGGTGTTCGTGCTGGTGGTCGTCAGCAGCCTTGCCAGCCATGAATTCAACCTGAAGGTCGCCGTGGCCAACGGCATCTTCCTGGTGCTGTTCACCTACCTGGCATTCATCAAGGGGCTGGGGCTGATTTTCCCGCTGTGGCCGTCGTTTCTGGGCATGAACTGAGGAGCAATCGGCCATGGAATTGTTTGACAACCTCATGATGGGTTTCTCGGTGGCGTTCACGCCCGAGAACCTCCTGTACGCACTGCTGGGCTGCATCCTGGGTACGCTGATCGGCGTGCTTCCGGGCATCGGCCCCGTCCCGACCATCGCCATGCTGCTGCCGATCACGTACGTGCTGCCCCCGGTGGCCGGCCTGATCATGCTGGCGGGTATTTACTACGGCGCCCAGTACGGCGGATCCACGACGGCCATTCTTGTGGCGCTGCCAGGGGAAACGTCTGCGGTGGTGACCGTGCTGGACGGTCACCAGATGGCCCGCAACGGCCGGGCGGGCGCTGCGCTGGCAATTGCCGCGCTGGGTTCGTTCTTTGCCGGTTGCGTTGCCACGCTGCTGCTGGCTGCCTTTGCGCCCCCGCTGGCTGAAGTCGCGTTCAAGTTCGGCCCCGCCGAGTACTTCTCGCTGATGTGCCTGGGCCTGGTCGGCGCCGTGGTGCTGGCTTCGGGTTCGCTGCCCAAGGCCATCGCGATGATCATCCTGGGCCTGCTGCTCGGCATGGTCGGCACCGACGTCAACTCGGGCGTTGCCCGCTTCGACTTCGGCGTGCCGGAACTGCAGGACGGCATCGACTTCGCCATCGTGGCCATGGGCGTGTTCGGCTTTGCCGAAATCATGACCAACCTCGAGCAGAAGGAAAACCGCGTCGACATCACCGACAAGATCGGCACGCTGTATCCGAACAAGCAGGAATTCAAGGAAGCCGCCCCGGCCGTGCTGCGCGGCACGGCGCTGGGTTCGGCCCTGGGCATCCTGCCGGGCGGTGGCGCGGTGCTGTCGTCGTTCGCGTCGTACACGCTGGAAAAGAAGATCTCGAAGAATCCGGAACGCTTCGGCAAGGGCCACCCGGCCGGCCTGGCGGGCCCGGAATCGGCGAACAACGCCGCAGCCCAGACTTCGTTCATTCCGCTGCTGACGCTTGGTATCCCCGGCAACGCCGTGATGGCGCTGATGGTGGGCGCCATGACCATCCACAACATCCAGCCCGGCCCGCAAGTCATGTCGAGCCACCCGGAGCTGTTCTGGGGCCTGATCGCCTCCATGTGGATCGGCAACCTGATGCTGGTGGTGCTGAACCTGCCGCTGATCGGCCTGTGGGTCAAGCTGCTGAAGGTGCCCTACCGCATCCTGTTCCCGGCGATTCTGGTGTTCTGCACGATCGGTGTGTACTCGCTTAACTACAACCCGTTCGACATCTTCACCACAGCCATGTTCGGCATCATCGGGTATGTGTGGTCGAAGCTGAAGTGCGAAGGCGCCCCGCTGCTGCTGGGCCTGGTGCTGGGCCCCATGATGGAAGAGAACTTCCGCCGTGCCCTGCTGCTGTCGCGCGGCGACTTCTCCACCTTCGTGACGCGTCCGCTGTCCGCTACCCTGCTGGCCGTCGCCGTGTTCCTGGTGATCCTGGTGGCCCTGCCGGCCATCCGCAAGAAGCGCGAAGAGACCTTCGTCGAAGAAGACTAAGGCACAGCGCGCCGCCCTTGATGCGGCGCCCCAGCCTTCAAAACCCCCGGGACTGTCCCGGGGGTTTTTCTTTGGGCGCTCGCCGCGCTGAAGAATACAAATAATTACGCCAAGCAACCAATCGTACAGAGACGGATTCATCTACGTTAAGCTACGGGTTTACCCCACGCGATGATTCGGACATGAATTTCGACTGGAAGAATCCCTACACGACCACCCGCACGCCTGTCTTCGCCCGCAATGTCGTCGCCACGTCCCACCCCTTGGCCGCTCAGGCAGGGTTGCGGATCCTGGCGCAAGGCGGCAATGCGGTGGACGCGGCCATCGCCGCGGCCTCTACCCTTGCATTGACCGAGCCAGTAAGCAACGGGCTGGGCTCGGACTGCTTTGCGATCGTCTGGGATGGGGCGAAGCTGCATGGCCTGAACGCTTCCGGACCAGCGCCGGCGGCCTGGAACGTGGACTACTTCCGGCGCAAGCATCAAGGCGCGATCCCCGCGCGCGGCTGGGACAGCGTGACCGTGCCGGGTTGCGTGGCCGGCTGGGGCGCCTTGCATGAGAAGCTGGGCCGCCTGTCTTTCGCCGATATCCTGGCGCCCGCCATCGAATACGCCGAACGGGGTTTCGCGATCACGCCGATGGTGCACCAGAAGTGGGCCGCGCAAGCCGACGTGCTGCAGCCGCAGCCGGGCTTTGCCGATCATTTCCTGCCGCGCGGGCGCGCGCCGCACATTGGCGAACACTTCGTGCTGCAAGGCGCGGCAGCCACGCTCAAGCGCATCGCCGCGACCAGCGGACGCGACTTCTACGAAGGCGAGACCGCCCACAAGCTGGTGGCGCACGCGCAGGCGCACGATGCAGCCCTGACGCTAAAGGATCTGCGCGAATTCGCGCCCGAATGGGTGACCCCGATCAGCCAGTCGTACCGCGGCCATACGCTGCACCAGATTCCGCCCAATGGCCAAGGCATCGCCGCGCTGATCGCGCTGGGGATCCTGCAGAATTTCGATCTGGCTGCTCGCCCGATCGATCATCCCGAGACGCAGCACTTGCTGATCGAGGCGATGAAGCTCGCCTTTGCCGATGTCTATGCGCACGTGGCCGATGCACGCCACATGCAGATCGCGCCCGAGCAGATGCTGCGCGCGGACTACCTGGCCGAACGGGCGCGCCTGATCGATCCGCGGTCGGCGCAAACCTTCGCCACCGGCCACGCGCCGCAAGGCGGCACGGTCTACCTGACCGCCGCCGACCGCAACGGCATGATGGTGAGCTTCATCCAGTCGAACTACATGGGGTTTGGGTCTGGCGTCGTGGCGCCAGGCACCGGCGTCAGCCTGCAGAACCGCGGGTACGGTTTCAGCACCGATCCCGATCATGCGAATGTGGTCGCGGGCGGGAAGCGGCCGTTTCACACGATCATTCCGGGTTTCCTGATGCGTGACGGCGCCCCGGTGATGAGCTTTGGCGTCATGGGCGGCAACATGCAGCCGCAGGGCCAGATGCAGGCGCTGGTGCGCATGCTGGACTACGGCCAGCAGCCGCAGGCCGCGTGCGACGCGCCGCGCTGGAAGTGGAACCGCGGCCTTGAGGTGGACCTGGAGGCGACGGTCTCGCCCGCTGTTGTCCAGGGGCTGCGCGAGCGCGGCCATGTGCTGCAGGGCATGGAAGATCCCTACATGGACTTTGGATCGGGCCAGTTCATCTGGCGGCTGGGCGATCCGGCCGTCGATGGCTACGTCAGCGCCAGCGACAGCCGCCGAGATGGACTCGCCGCCGGCTTTTGATTGCGTTAAGGTTAGTGTCCTGAAACAGACCTACCCTTATTCAGCGGAGTCCACTGCATGGCAACGATCGGTACCAAGAGCTACGACGCAGCCGTAGCCCAGAAAGTCGCTTTCCTCGGATTGGGCGTGATGGGCTTGCCCATGGCCGGTCACCTGGCCCGCGCCGGGCACGACGTCACCGTCTACAACCGCACGCCCGCCAAGGCGCAAGCCTGGGTTGCCGAGTTTGGCGGCCACAGCGCCGCCACGCCGCGCGAAGCCGTTGCCGGCGCACAGATCGTCTTTGCCTGCGTGGGCAACGATGACGACCTGCGCAGCGTCGTGCTGGGCCCGGACGGCGCGTTTGCGGGCATGGCGCCCGGCGCCGTGTTCGTCGACCATACGACCGCTTCCGCCGACGTGGCGCGTGAACTCCATGCGCACGCCAAGGAACTAGGCCTGAACTTCATCGACGCCCCCGTGTCGGGCGGCCAGGCGGGCGCCGTCAACGGCGTGCTGACGGTCATGTGCGGCGGAGAGCAGGCGGTGTTCGACGCGGTCAAGCCGGTGGCCCAGTGCTTTGGCCGCGCGGTCACGCTGGTCGGCCCCCCGGGCGCCGGCCAACTTGCCAAGATGGTCAACCAGATCTGCATCGCCGGCATCGTGCAGGGCCTGTCGGAGGCGATCGCGTTCGGCCAGGCGGCAGACCTGGACATGAAGCAGGTGCTGGACGTGATCAGCAAGGGCGCGGCGCAGAGCTGGCAGATGGAGAACCGCGGCGGGACCATGGTCGACGACAAGTTCGACTTCGGCTTTGCGGTGGACTGGATGCGCAAGGACCTAGGCCTGGTGCTGGCAGAAGCGCGCAACAACGGCGCGCGCCTGCCCTTGACCGCGCTGGTGGACCAGTTCTACGGCGACGTCCAGAAGCTGGGCGGCGGCCGCTGGGACACGTCCAGCCTCATCAAGCGGCTGCGCGACTGAAGATCTGGTTTTTTCGCGCCTACGAAAAAGGCGAGCCTCGCGGCTCGCCTTTTTTATGCCCGGTGCGCGCGGTCAGGCGGCAAGCGAGGCTTGGCCGGCGGCCGGCAGTAGCGCATCGATGCGTTGCTTGGTCAGGGCCAGCCCTTCCAGCGCGGCCACTTCGCCCATGGCCATGCCTTCGGCGGCAATGAAGGTCACATCGGTCATGCCCAGGAAGGCGAGCATCTGGCGCAGGTAAGGCGTCATCGTGTCCGAGGGCGTGCCCTCGGCCTTGCCGCCACGCGCGGTCAGCACGACCACCTGCTTACCCTTGACGAGCCCCTCGGGCACGCCTTCCGGCGTATAACGGAACGTGACCCCGGCGCGCGCCAGGTGGTCCAGATAGGACTTGAATTGCGCCGGCAGGTTGAAGTTGTACACGGGCACGGCGAACACGATGCGATCGGCGTTCATCAGTTCAGCAATGAGCGAGTCGCTCAGCTCGACCAGCCGCTGCTGCTCGACGGTGCGGGACTCGGCGGGCGTGAACAGGGCGCCGGCGGTGTTGCCATCGAAGTAAGGAATGGGTTGCGCGCCGATGTCGCGGACCTTGATGGCCGAGGCCGGGTTGGCAGCCTTGACGCGGGCAATCAGGTGATCGGCCAATTGCTTGCTGTTGGAACGTTCGCCGAGAATCGAGGAAAGGATGACCAAGGTCTTCATTGCAGTATCTCCAGTGGGTTCCCCCGGGCGGGGGTCTGGATCTGTCAGCGCCGTACCCGTCAGGATGATCGGGCGGGGCCTTGCCGCTTGGGCGGCGTTGGCAGATCCGTTGTGCATGGCGTCACTGTAGTTGGACCGATTGAATACATAAATACGGTTATGATGAACTGTTCGTTCCAAACATAGAACAATCATGCAAGATCTCAATGACCTCTACTACTTTTCGCAAGTCGTCGAGCAAGGAGGCTTCAGCGCGGCGGCACGCGCGCTGGACATCCCGAAATCCCGTCTCTCCCGCCGAATCTCACACCTGGAAGAAAGCCTGGGCGTGCGTCTCTTGCAGCGCACCACCCGCCGGCTGCGTCTGACGTCCGCCGGCGAACGCTATCTGCATTACTGCCGCGAGATGGCCGCCTCGGCTCGGGCTGCGGACGACGCCATGCGGCAGTTGCAGGCCGAACCCACCGGTCCGGTCATCGTGAGTTGCCCGGTGTCGATCGCGCAGGACGTGCTGGCGCCGCTGCTGCCGGAATTCCTGGATGCGTGGCCGGCGATCTCGGTGCAATTGCTGGTCACCAACCGGCGCGTGGACCTGATCCGCGAGGGCGTGGATCTGGCGTTGCGGGTCCGCACGAAGCTGGACACGGACGCGGAACTGGTCGTGCGGCATCTGGGCACGGCGCGCGGCACGCTGGTGGCCAGCCCCGGCTATCTGCAACGCCACGGCGCGCCCGACACGCCGCAGGATCTGGCCTCGCACGTCACGCTGAGCTTCAGCGATCCGCAAAATGAAGTGCGCTGGCCCCTGCGCAACGACAAGGGCGAAGAGGTGCACATCGAACTGAAGCCGCAGTTGTCATGCAACGATTTCATCGTGCTGACGGAAGCGGCCGTGCGCGGACGCGGCATTGCCCTGCTGCCGTCGATTGCCACGCAGGAGGAACTGCGCCGCGGGCAGCTAGTGCCGGTGCTGCCGCAATGGCAGTCGCCCGAGGGCATCGTGCACTGCATCTATCCGTCACGGCGGGGCATGATGCCCGCCGTGCGAACGCTGCTGGACTTCCTGTCGCAGCGCCTGCCCTCGATGTACGAGCGTCTGGATAAAGCCGCGTCTCCCGCGCCTCAGTAGCCGCGCGAGCGTTCCACCACGCCGGTGATGGCTTCGCCGCGCTTCAGTTGCGCGACCTTGCCCGCGATCTGCGCGATGCTTTCGTCGCGCAGTGTGCGCGCCGCGATATGGGGCGTGACGTGAACTCGCGGGTCGTGCCAGAACGGGTGATCCTTGGGCAGCGGCTCGGTGTGAAAGACGTCGAGCGTGGCGCCCGCGATCTCGCCCTCTTCAAGCATCTGCACCAGATCGTCCTCGACCAGATGCTCGCCGCGCCCGACGTTGACCAGATGCGCGCCGGGCAGCAGCCGCGACAAGGTCTCGCGATTCAGGATGCCCTGCGTGTCGGGTGTGAGCGGCAGCACATTGACCAGAAAGCGCGTGCGGCCAAGGAATTCAGGCAAGGCGGCTTCGCCTGCGAAGGATTCGACACCGGGAATCTGGCGCGGCGACCGCGACCAGCCCGCGACGGGGTAGCCGAACTCGGCCAGCGTTTGCGCCACGCGCGCGCCGACCTGTCCCAGCCCCAGAACCCCCACGGGCCAGTCGGCTTGCCGGGTGCCTTCGCGGGTGTCCCAATGCTGCCGTGCCTGCGCCTGGTCGAAGGCTTCGAAATCGCGCGAGACGCGCAGCAATGCATACAGCGCGTATTCGGCCATCTGCACCGCCATGCCGGCGTCTTCGAGGCGCACGATGCGCACGTGATCGGGAATCTCGGGCATCTTCAACAAGGCATCGACGCCCGCGCCCAGATTGAAGAGCGTCTTCAAACCGGTTTCGTGCTGGAAGAGCTGGACGGGCGGACGCCAAACCAACGCGACTTCGGCGCCAGAAGGCGGACCGTCCGGGTTCCAGACCGAAATACGGCAGCCGGGCATCGCGGCCTCGAGGCGAGGCACCCAGGCGTCGGGATCGTGATGGGGACAAGCAAAGAGAATGTGCATGGTGGCAGCGGGCAGGCGATGAAAACCCCAAGCATGAGGGATGCCGCCGCACAAATCAAACGGCCCGGGCGCAAGCGGGGCCTGCACAAGTAGAACGGCCCGACCTAAGCCGGGCCGCGTGTGCCGGATGCCGAGACCGGGGATCAGGCCGTCTGCGGCACTTCGGGCTTGTTCTTGTGCTTGTTGCGGCGCAGGAAGGCCCAGACCTGCAGCGTAATCAACAATGCGCTCGCGCCGATGAACCATGCGCTGATCGGACGTTCGACGAACACGGCCAGGTCACCGCGCGAGAGCAGCAGCGCGCGGCGGAAGTTCTCTTCGACCATGGGGCCGAGCACGAAGCCCAGCAGGATGGGCGCGACCGAGAATTCCAGCGTCATGAGCACCGCGCCAATCACGCCGAACGCCAGCACTTCCCAGATCTGGAAGAGACTGTTCTGCGTGCTGTACACGCCCACTGCGATGAAGAACAGCGCCGACGGGAAGAGGTAGCGGTAAGGCACCTGCAGCAGCTTGACCCACACGCCGATGAGCGGCACGTTCAGCACCATGAGCAGCACGTTGCCCACCCAGAAGCTGGCGATCAGGCCCCAGAAGATGTCCGGATGCTCGGTGATGAGCTGCGGGCCGGGCTGGATGCCCTGAATCAGCAGCGCGCCCAGAATCAGCGCCATCACCGCGTCGCCGGGAATGCCCAGGCTCATCGTCGGGATGAAGTCGACCTGCGTCTTCGAGTGCGACGACGCTTCCGGCGAAGCCACGCCGGCGATCATGCCGGTGCCGAACTTCTCGGGCGTCTTGGAGATCTTGCGTTCCAGCGCGTAAGCAACGAACGTGGTGATCGTCGGGCCGGTACCGGGCATGGCGCCGAACAGCGTGCCGACGGCCGTGCCGCGCACCATGGGCCAGAAGGCGGTCTTCAGTTCCTGCTTGCTGGGCCGCATGTCGCGCAGGCGCAGCTTGGCGCCGCTGCCGATGATGGTCATGCGGTTCACGCTCATCAGGAAGTCGGCAACGCCGAACAGACCCATCGAGATCGCGACCAGTTCCAGGCCGTCGGACAGGTCGAGCAAGCCGAACGAAAACCGGATGGTGCCCGTGTTCACGTCGGTGCCCACCACGCCGCACATCAGGCCGAACAGCGTCATTGCCACGCCCTTGAGCGGCGAGCCGCGCGACATGGTGGCGCCTGCCAGGAGGCCCAGCAGCATGATCGAGAAGATCTCGGTCGGGCCGAACTTGAACGCGACTTCAACCAGCAGCGGCGAGGCAAAGATCATGACGATGATGCCGACCGATGCCGCGAAGAACGAGCAGATCATCGTGATGCCGAGCGCTGTCCCGCCCTTGCCCTGTTTGGTCAGTGGATAACCGTCCAGGCAGGTAACCGCGTGCGGCGGATGCGAAGGCAGGTTGAGCAGGATCGCGCCGATGGCGCCGCCGTATTGCGAGCCATAGAAAATGCCGGCCAGCATCAGGATGGCGGGCACGGGCTGCATGACGTAGGTGAGCGGCAGGAGGATCGAGATCGCGGACAGCGCACCCATGCCGGGCAGCACGCCGATGAGGTTGCCCACCAGCACGCCGAAGAACGACCACATCAGGTTGTGCCATTGGAACGCGACGCCGAAGCCGTACCAAAGGTCTACCAAAGCTTGAGAAATCATGGCGCTTCAACCCCAACGGAACAGCG
This sequence comes from Achromobacter sp. GbtcB20, assembly GCF_019091095.1. Classification (NCBI taxonomy): domain Bacteria; kingdom Pseudomonadati; phylum Pseudomonadota; class Betaproteobacteria; order Burkholderiales; family Alcaligenaceae; genus Achromobacter; species Achromobacter sp. GbtcB20. The sequence continues at coordinate 17,807 of NZ_JAGXJZ010000023.1, forward strand.
GAAGCTGCAATTGCAGCGCCCACCAGAAAACGACGACCGCGATCGCGGACATGGCGATCGACAGCAGGACGGCCTGCTTGATCGTGTTGGTGCGGTCGCCCAGCGCGGAGATGAAGACGATGGCGAATGTGGCGGGCAACAGGCCGCCGTAATGGCCCAGCAGCAGGAAGGCCAGGATGCCGAGCAGGATGCAGACACTGCCGCGGATGTCCGGCATGCCGGTGGGATGGCCTTCAGCGGGCGCGGGAGCCGAAGGTTCGGCCGAGCGCGCCGACATCGCGATCAGCAGGCCCGTGAGCGCCAGCAGGCCGCCCAGCGCCGCGGGAAAGAATCCCGGGCCCATGTGGCTGAGCGAGCCGATGTGATAGTCCGTGCCGCCGTAGATCGCGGCCAGACCGATCAGGACCATCAGCGCACCGCCGTAATAGTCCTTTCTGTTGATTGTCTTTTTCACTTCCGTCCTCCTTCCTTGTGCCGGACAGCGCCGGCCTTTCATGCGCTGCTCGAAGCGGGCAGCGCCCGGCCCCTGACGACAGGCCGGATCGCAGATTACGGAAGGAAGCTGCTAATCCGCTTTCTATGCGCTGTCGCATTCCTGAATCCGGGGGTTATCCCTGATCGGCAGGCGCGCCAGGCGCAAGAAAGTAGCGGACAGTGAAGAAACGGGCGCTATTGATCGCCCTTGAGCTGGACCTCTGCGGGCCTCGGATACTGCGATACGGTGGGCGCCAGCGGCAGCCACAGCACCGACGCAAGGCCAACGCCGCCCTGGTCGTTGGGCTCGCCGTCGCGCAGTTCGATATCGCCCTCGTTGCGGCGCGCATAGGCGCGCGCAATGCCCAATCCCAAGCCGGAACCGGAGGAAGTCATGGGCTTGTCGGTGCCCACGCGCTCGAATCGCGTGAAGGCGCGCGTGCGCATGACCGGATCCAGGCCGGGGCCGTTGTCGGACACGGCAACCTCGACGCGGTTGTCGGCGCGGCACACGGACACCGTGATGCGCGCGCCCGCCGGGGCGTAATGGATGGCGTTGTGCACAAGGTTGGACAGCGCTTCGTGCAGCTCGGCTTCGTTGCCCGACACCGGCACCGGCGTGTCCTGGCCGTCTTCGGCATCGGCCTGCACCCAACCCAGGTCCTGCTGTTTTTCGTGCGCGAGCGGCAGGTACTGCAACACGACTTCGCGCGACACGGCGTTCATGTCGAGCAACTGGCGCGGGGTCTGGCCGGCCTGGTTGGCGTGCGCCAGCGACAGCAACTGCTCGGTCAGCCGGCGCGTGCGGCCCAACTGGTCGACGATGGCGCGCAGCCCTTCGCGCACGCGTGCCGGGTCGCGTTCGCGCAGCGTGTATTGGGCCTGCGTCAGCATGATGGCAAGCGGCGTGCGCAACTGGTGCGAGGCGTCGGCAAGGAAGCTGGATTGCTCGTCCAGCACCCGCCGGTAACGGGCGATATGGTGATTGACGGCCTCCACCAGTGGAGCGACTTCACTGGGCACGCGCGAGGCGTCCAGCGGCGTCAGGTCGTCGGGGCGGCGGCTGCGGATGTCGGACTGCAGCCGCCGCAGCGGCTTCAGCGCCCAGGACACGCCCCACCACACCAGCAGCACGACCAGCGCCAGCATCCGCGAATCGCGCAGGATCTCCTGGCGCCGCGCGCTGTTCTCGGCCTCGATGCGCTTGCCAGTGCTTTCGGCCACGACCACCAACACCTGGCGGTGCTGGCCCTGGTAATAGAGATCGCGCACGACGGACACGACCCGCACGGGGTCGTTGCGATACACGCCGTCGTAGAAGATGGGTTGGCCGTTCGAGCGAGGCCAGGACGGCGGACGCGGCATTTCCGGCATGCCGAGCAGCGTCTTGCCCTGCGTCTGGGGCACGGGCGACCCGTCGGGCAATGGAGGATCGATTTCCTCGATGCGGAAATACTTGCGCAGGCCCGCCCGGGATTCGAGCATGACCTGCGCATACAGCGGCGTAGCCACCTGCAGGTTGCCGTCGGGCGTGAATTCCAGGCTGCTTTCAAGCACCCGCGCCGGTTCCACCAAGGCGCTGTCGTAGGCCTCGTTGGTGATTTCGGAGAGGGTGCGGTAGTCGTTCAGGCTGTCGATGACCAGCAGCACCACCACGCCGGGCAAGAGCAGGATGATGAGAAGCGCGCGGATGCCGACGCGCGGCAAACCGGGAATCCGCAGGCTCACTTAGGGTTCCGCGGACTCGCTGGCCACGCTTTCGAGCATGTAGCCCAGCCCGCGCACGGTCACGATGCGCACGTCGCTGCCGGCCAGCTTCTTGCGCAGGCGGTGCAGCACGACTTCGATGGCGTCCGGATTGGCTTCGCTGTCGTGGGTGAAGACCTTGCCGAACAATTGCGACTTGTCCACCGGGTAGCCGCTGCGCGTCAGGAGCGCCGCCAGGGCGGCGTGTTCACGCGGGGTCAGGAACAGCAGCGATCCGTCCAGCGTGAAGGCACGGCTTTCGCTGTCGTAGGACAGCGAACCGCACTGCAGGCGCGGGTGCTGGCGGCCACGGCTGCGGCGCACGAGCGCCGTCAGGCGGGCTTCCAGTTCTTCCAGTGCGAAGGGCTTGGTCAGGAAGTCGTCCGCGCCCAGGTTCAGGCCGCGGACGCGATCCTGCAGCGCGCCTTGCGCGGTCAGCAGGAGGACGGGGGTGCGGTCGTCGCGGTTGCGCATTTCGCGCAGGACGACGAGCCCATGCTTGTCGGGCAGGCGCAAGTCCATGACGATGGCATCGTATTCCGTGCCTGCCATGAAGGCTTCCGCCGTGCGCGCATCCGCCGCGTGATCGGGTACGAACCCGCTTTGGGCGAGCGCGCGCATCAGCCAGGACGCCATGTCCCGTTCGTCTTCAACCAACAATATGCGCATGACCGTCCGTTCCTTCGGGCAAATTCTCTGCTGCCCGCTGACCATGCACACGCTGGCGCAGGTAGCGGGTTTCGTGATGGCGCCGAAAGAGGATAGCCGACAACTCGTTCAACGCCTGGGTATAGACGTCTCGCTTGAACTCGATGACGGCATCCAGCGGAACCCAGTACTGGCTCCAGCGCCAGGCGTCGAATTCCGGATGCTGCGTCGCGCGCAAGCACACATCACTGTCACGTCCCACCAGGCGCAACAAGAACCAAATCTGTTTTTGTCCTTTATAGTGGCCGCGCCACTCACGCCGGACAAAGTGATCGGGCACGTTATAACGTAACCAATCGCGTGTACGCCCCAAAATACGGACATGCTCGGGCTTCAGGCCCACCTCTTCATGGAGTTCGCGATACATGGCCTGCACCGGGCTTTCGCCATACTTGATGCCGCCCTGAGGGAACTGCCATGCATGTTCCCTGATACGCTTGCCCCAAAAGACCTCGTTTCTAGTGTTGACGAGAATGATGCCGACATTGGGGCGGTAGCCTTCGCGGTCAAGCATGGGCCACCCCCACCGAATTCAATACAATTACGGTCGATTATACGTATCTGCTGCCACCTTTAAACATGCGCGCATCCAACTACCATCTCAACACCCTCAAAGAAGCCCCTTCCGAAGCGGAAGTCGCCAGCCACCAGCTGATGACCCGCGCCGGGATGATCCGCAAGCTCGCGGGCGGCATCTACACCTACATGCCGCTGGGCCTGAAGGTCATCCGCAAGGTCGAGGCGATCATCCGCGAAGAAATGAACGCGGCGGGCGCCATCGAGTTGCTGATGCCCGTGGTGCAGCCGGCCGAGCTCTGGCAGGAATCCGGCCGCTGGGAGCAGTACGGCGCGGAACTGCTGCGCATCAAGGACCGGCACCAGCGCGATTTCGTGCTGCAGCCGACGTCCGAGGAAGTCATCACGGACATTGCCCGCAATGAAATCCACAGCTACCGCCAGCTGCCGCTGAACTTCTATCACATTCAGACCAAGTTCCGGGACGAGCGCCGTCCCCGCTTCGGCCTGATGCGCGGCCGCGAATTCACGATGAAGGACGCCTACTCCTTCGACCGCGACGAAGCCGGCGCCCAGCGCAGCTACGACACCATGTTTGCTGCCTACATGCGCATCTTTGGCCGCCTGGGCCTGGAATTCCGCGCGGTGGCGGCCGACACGGGCTCCATCGGCGGCACGCGCAGCCATGAATTCCAGGTGATCGCCGACACGGGCGAAGACCTGCTGGTCTACAACGCGGAATCGGACTACGCGGCCAACATCGAACTGGCGGAAGCGCCCAGCCTGTATGCCACCCGTGCCGCCGCCGCCCAGGCGATGGCGGACGTCGCAACGCCCGGCGCCGCCAAGTGCGAGGACGTGGCCAAGCTGCTGGGCATTCCCCTGGAGCGCACGATCAAGTCGATCGTCCTGGCCACCGACGGCGAAAAGGGCAAGGTCGACGTCTGGCTGCTGCTCCTGCGCGGCGACCACGAACTGAACGAGATCAAGGCGGGCAAGCTGCCGGGCCTGGCGGGCTTCCGGTTCGCCACCGAAGCCGAGATCGTCGAGTACTTCGGCTGCAAGCCCGGCTACCTGGGCCCGGTCAAGACGGCCAAGCCGGTCCACGTGATTGCCGACCGCACCGTCGCCAACATGGCCGATTTCGTCTGCGGCGCCAACCGCGAAGACTTCCACATCCAGGGCGTGAACTGGGGCCGCGACCTGCCCGAGCCTGAACTGGTGGCCGACCTGCGCAATGTCGTGGCGGGCGACCCCTCGCCGGATGGCAAGGGCACGCTGTCGATCCAGCGCGGCATCGAAGTGGGCCACGTCTTCTATCTGGGCAAGAAGTACTCCGAAGCCCTGAAGGCCACCTTCCTGGACGAAACCGGCAAGCCGGCCGTCCTGGAAATGGGCTGCTACGGCATCGGCGTGACCCGCATCGTGGGCGCCGCCATCGAGCAGAACCACGACGCCCGCGGCATCATCTGGCCCCGCGCGCTCGCCCCCTTCGAAGTGGTCATCTGCCCCGTGGGCTGGGGCAAAAGTGAAACGGTGCGTGACACCGCGCAAAAGCTCTATGAATCCTTGCTCGCGCGCGGCGTGGACGTCATGCTGGACGACCGCGATGCGCGCCCCGGCGTCATGTTTGCCGAGTGGGAACTGATCGGTGCGCCACTGCGTGTAACAGTTGGAGAACGCGGTCTGAATGACGGTGTGGTGGAATTGCAGGCCCGTCGGGAAACCGAAGCGGCCAAGATTCCGGTAGAGTCCGCGCTGGAAGCGGTGCTGACGAAGCTCGACACGCTTTAACCCTGTAGCTGCTACGGACTTGCCGCGTCCCGACCCGCACCATCATTTCCTGAGTATCGTGACCGATCAGAAGTCCGCCGAATCCACCCTGCAAGTCCGCGTCTACTACGAAGACACGGATGCCGGCGGGGTGGTCTTCTACGCTAACTACTTGAAATTCCTGGAGCGGGCACGCACCGAATGGCTGCGCGATCTGGGCGTCAACCAATCCGGGTTGGCCGCCAGCGAGCAACGGCTGTTCGTTGTCCGCGCCCTGGACATGTCCTACCGCAAACCGGCCAGACTGGACGATTTGCTTACCATACGCAGCCGAGTCACCAAACTGGGCCGCGCTTCGATACACTTCGCGCAGCGCGCGGAGCGCAACGGGGAACTGCTTGCCGAAGGCAACATCCAAGTCTGTTGCGTCGATGCCGTTCACATGCGGCCGGCAGAATTGCCGGCCGACATTCGCGCAAAACTGGAATTCATTCAGGAATAACCATGCAAGTCACCAACGACATGTCGTTGCTTTCGCTGATTTCGCACGCCAGCGTGCCGGTCCAGCTGATCATGCTGATGCTGTTGGGCATCTCGATCATGTCCTGGACCTACATCTTCGCCAAGCGCATGGCCATCAAGCGGGCCCATGACCAGACGCGCCGCTTCGAAGACGACTTCTGGTCGGGCGGCGACCTGTCGATGCTGCAGCAGGCCGTGGCCTCGCGCCGCGACGAGCAAGGCGCCCTCGCCCGCATCTTCGATGCCGGCATGACCGAATTCCTGAAGGCCCGCCGCGGCAATGCCAGCGGCGACGCCACGGCAGTGCTGGACGGCCCGCGCCGCGCCATGCGCGCCGCCTACCAGCGCGAAATGGACGCGCTGGAATCGCACCTGAACTTCCTGGCCTCCGCCGGTTCGGTGTCCCCGTACATCGGTCTCCTGGGCACGGTCTGGGGCATCATGCACGCCTTCATCGGCCTGTCGAACATGCAGCAGGCCACGCTGGCCTCGGTGGCTCCCGGCATTGCCGAGGCGCTGATCGCCACCGCCATCGGCCTGTTCGCCGCCATTCCTGCCGTGGTTGCCTACAACCGTTTCACGAATGACATCGACCGCATCTCGATCCGCTTTGACAGCTTCGTCGATGAATTCCTGAACATTCTGCAACGGCAGGTGCGCTAATGCCCTCGGTAAGCTCGCGCGGCAGGTCCGGCCGCCGCATGAAGGCCGACATCAACGTGGTGCCGTACATCGACGTGATGCTGGTGCTGCTGGTCATCTTCATGGTGACCGCGCCCCTCATCACGCCCGGGCTGATCCAACTGCCGTCGGTGGGCGCCGCCTCCGACGTGCCCGTCAAGCCGCTGGAAGTCCAGATTTCGGAAGACGGCAAGATCGCGCTGCGCATGCGCGAAGCCGGCGCCACCATGCAGGACATCGCGCGCACCGAACTGGTGGCGCAAGTGCGTTCGCGCATTACCGCGGAAACGCCGGTGGTCATCGCCGCCGACGGCAAGGTGCCCTACGAGACGGTTGTGAAGGTCATGGACGAGCTGCGCACCAACGGCATCACCCGCCTGGGTCTGCTGGTGGACCAGTCCGCCGCAGGCGCCCAACAGCCCGCACCCGCCAAGAAACGCTAACGCGCCGCCATCCGCCGGCCCGGCCGGCATGCACCGCACATGACGCCACCCATAATTCGACACCGCAGCGGCCCGCCGGCCACCCCGCCCAACAACGACAACCGGAATTCGCTGATTCTGGCTGTGGCGGTGCACCTGCTGCTGCTGGTTGCCCTAATCTTTGGCGTGAACTGGCATACCGAGAACCCTGGCCCCGTCCAGGTGGAACTCTGGGCAGACGGCAATTCGCCCGTCTCGCCGCCGCCCACGCCGCAGCCCGAACCGCCCAAACCCCAACCCAAGCCGCAGCCCGAGCCGGAGCCTGAAAAGACGCCGGAGCCGCCGCCTCCGCCCCCGCCTCCTCCGCCGCCGCCTGAGCCCCAACCGCAGGTCCAGGCCAAGACCGAGGAAGTCGATCCCGAGATCGCCATCCAGGAGGCGAAGAAAAAGCGCGAGCAGGAAGAGAAGGCCCGCGAAGCCGCCGAGGCCGCCAAGGAAAAGGCGCGCCTGGAAGAGGAGCGCAAGCAGGCCGAGCTGAAGGAAAAGAAGCGCCTGGAGCAGGAACGCCAGGCCGCCGAGAAGGCCGCTGCTGAAAAGGCCGCTGCCGAGAAGGCTGCCGCCCAGAAGGCCGCGGCGGAGAAGGCTGCCGCCGAAAAGGCGGCTGCTGAAAAGGCCGCCGAGAAAGCTGCCGCCGAAAAGGCCGCCGCCGAGAAGAAGGCCAAGGAAGAAGCCGCCAAGAAGGCAGCAGCTGAAAAGGCTGCCGCCGAGAAAGCCGCTGCCGAGAAGGCTGCGGCCGAGAAGGCGGCCGCCGAGAAGGCGGCCGCCGAAAAGGCTGCCGCCGAGAAGGCCGCCGCTGCCAAGAAGGCCGCCGCCGACAAGGCATTGAAGGACGCGTTCCGCAACGACGCCCTGGGCGCCGCCGGCATTCCGGGCGGCACCGCCGACCGCAACCAGGCGGGCGGCGGACGCGACAGCGGCTACGGCGCCAAGGTCCGGGCCTGCGTGCAGCCCGGGGTGGCGTATCCGCCTCCGCCCCGCAGCGGCTCGGGAAATCCGACCGCGCAATACCGGGTACAGTTAGGTTCTGACGGGAAGGTGAATGGCGTCACGTTGACCAGTTCTTCTGGCAACCCGGGCTTTGACCGCGCGGTCGAAACCGGCATCCGCCGTTGCAACCCGTTCCCGAAGCCCTCGACGGGCCGCTACGAACCCATTATTGACGTTGTCTACAGAATGTATGACTGACAGGAGATTGACGAACATGACTCCCGCTTATAGTCGACGAGTATCCACTCTCGCGCTCTGGAGAGCGTATGGAATCGGATTGCTGATGGTGGCGCTTGCCTGCCTGATGGCCATGAAGCCCGCCCACGCGCAGCTGCGTGTCGACATCTCCGGCACCGGCGCCACGCAATACCCCGTGGCCATCGCCGACTTCGCGGTCGATGACACCCACGGCCGCGCTCTGGCCGAAGTCATTCGCGCCGACCTGACCCGCACCGGCCAGTTCCGCCTGATCAACGCAGCGGGCTCCGGCCTGAACGTGGATTCCCCGATCGCCCACGACGACTGGCGCGGCAAGGGTGCGGACTTCATCGCCTACGGCAGCATCACGCGGGGCGCCGATGGCCGCTACGACGTGCGCTACCGCCTGGCCGACACGGTCAAGAAGTCGCAACTGGACGGCGTGGCCTTCTCGGGCACCGAGCAGGAACTGCGCCGCGTGGCCCACCAGATTGCCGACCGCATCTACGAAAAGATCACCGGCGTTCGCGGCGTGTTCTCGACGCGTATCGCGTACGTGCTGAAGAAGGGTTCCACCTACGAACTGCAGGTGGCTGACGCCGACGGCCAAAACCCCCAGGTTGCCCTGCGCTCGCGCGAGCCGATCATTTCGCCGTCCTGGTCGCCCGATGGCAGCAAGCTTGCTTACGTGAGCTTCGAGTCCGGCAAGCCCGTCGTCTATGTGCACACCCTGGCCACCAGCGCGCGTGCACCGGTCGCCAACTTCAAGGGCAACAACAGCGCCCCGGGATGGTCGCCTGACGGCAGCAAGCTCGCGGTCGCCCTGACGCGTGACGGTTTGTCGCAAATTTACGTCGTTAATGCGGCCGATGGCTCGAATCCGACCCGAGTTACGCGTTCTCCCGGGATTGACACCGAGCCGAGCTTTACGCCTGACGGTGCTTCCATTATCTTTACGAGTGACCGCAGCGGCGGGCCGCAAATCTATCAGACCGGCTCGACAGGCGGCGAAGCCCGCCGTCTCACGTTTAATGGTGGTTACAACATATCACCCCGAATTTCCCCCGACGGATCGACGCTGCTGTACGTTGCAAGACGAGACGGCGCGTTTCGAATCGCATCCTTGAACCTGTCCACTGGCGCCGAAGCCTTGCTGACTGATGGTCGTGACGATCAGTCGCCCAGCTTTGCGCCAAACGGCATGCAAGTGCTCTACGCAGCCATCCAGAATGGCCGTAGCGTGCTTGCAGGTGTCTCGAGCGATGGACGCGTACGACAGACGCTTTCGGTACTGAACGGGGAAATACGTGAACCGACTTGGGGCCCATTTACCCGATAACACGTGTGACTCTCTTTGCAAAGGAACTATCATGAAGTCGCGCATTGCCAAAAGCCTAACCATCGCCGCTCTGGCTGCCGCCCTGGCAGCTTGCAGCTCCGTCCCTCTCGACGATAAAGCGGGTCAGGGTGGAGGCGCTGGCCAAGGATCTTCGGCCTCTGGCCAAATCCTTGATCCTTTCAACCCCCAAAGCATCCTGGCGCAACAGCGCTCGGTGTACTTTGATTTCGACAGCTACACCGTGTCGGACCAATACCGTGGCCTGGTCGAAACCCATGCCAAGTACCTGGCCTCGCACCAACAGCAAAAGGTCAAGATCGAAGGCAACACCGACGAACGCGGCGGTGCTGAGTACAACCTGGCCCTCGGCCAGCGTCGTGCCGACGCCGTGCGTCGCATGATGACCCTGCTGGGCGTCAGCGACAACCAGATCGAAACCATCAGCTTCGGCAAGGAAAAGCCGCGCTCGACGGGTACGACTGAAGCCGACTTTGCCGAAAACCGCCGCGCCGATATCAATTATCTGCGTTAAGCTTTTCGCTTAGTCTGGAGCCCTACCTCGCGTCGGGACGGCCAGCCGGCCGTCCCGACGTTTGTTTTTATCCCCGGGAATATTCATGCGCGATCAAGTTCTGTCCCTGCGTCCCCTGATTGTGGCCACTGGCCTGGCGCTAGCCGCCCTCACGGCCCCCGCTCACGCTTTTTCCGACGATGAAGCCCGCAAGGCCATCCTGGATTTGCGCCAGCAGGTGCAGCAGCAGAACGAGCAAAGCCAGCGCGCCAAGCTGCAATTGGCCGACCAGATTCAATCCCTGCAGCAGGAAATTGCCCAGCTGCGCGACCAGCTCGAACTGGTATCGCGCCAGCAACCGAGCGCCAAGCCGGGCGGCGCCGCGCCGGGTAGCGCAAATCCCCCGGGCGCCTCTGCCGGCGATCCCCAGGAACAGACCGCCTATGACGGCGCGATGGACCTGTTCCGCAAGGGCCAATACAAGGAAGCCGCCGAATCGCTGGCCGCCTTCACCGCGCTCTACCCCAACAGCCAGCTCGCGCCCAGCGCCCAGTTCTACCAGGGCAGCAGCCGCTATGCGCTCAAGGACTTCAAGGGCACCATCGAGCAGCTGAACGCCATGGTGCAGAAGTCGCCGGACAACGCCCGCGCGCCGGATGCCCTGCTGATCATCGCGGGCAGCCAGATCGAACTGAACAACCGCGCCGGCGCCAAGGCCACCTTGCAACGCATCGTGCGCGACTACCCCACCACGCCGGCCGCCACCACGGCCAAGAGCCGGCTGCAACTGCTGCAGTAATGCCGCACGCCGCCAGCGCGGCAGGCGCTTACCGCCAGATTCTTCGCCGCCGGGCGGGGCTGATTGCCCTGCTGCTGGCGGCGATTCTATTTGCGCTGCTGATCGACTTCACCGTGGGCCCGTCCGGCCTGCCCTGGCGCGCGCTCTGGCAGACGCTTGCCGCGCCCGTCGATGCTGATCCCACCTATCGCGTGATTGTCTGGGACATCCGCCTGCCGTCAGCCCTGATGGCGGCGCTGGTAGGCATGGCGCTCGGCCTGGCGGGCGCCGAGATGCAGACCATCCTGAACAATCCCTTTGCCAGCCCGTTCACCCTGGGCGTGTCGTCGGCAGCGGCCTTTGGCGCCTCGCTGGCGATCGTGCTCCAGTTCGGTCTGCCGGGCGTGCCCGCCGGCTGGCTGATTGCCGCCAACGCCTTTCTGTTCGCCCTGCTGGCGGCGCTGCTGCTGGATGCCGTGGCCCGCTGGGGCGGCATGAACACATCGGGCGTCGTGCTGTTCGGCATCGCGATGGTGTTCACCTTCAATGCGCTGGTGTCGCTGGTGCAATTCACCGCCAGCGCCGAAGCGTTGCAGAACCTGGTGTTCTGGACGATGGGCAGCCTGGCGCGTTCCAGCTGGACGACCGTGGGCGTGCTGGCGCTGGCGTTCGCGGTGGCCTTGCCGCTGGCCATGCGGCAATCCTGGAAGCTGACCGCGCTGCGGCTGGGCGAGGACCGCGCCGCCAGCTTTGGCGTGGATGTGCGCCGCGTGCGCGTTGCGGCGTTGGCGCGCGTGAGCCTGCTGTCCGCGCTGGCGGTCGCCTTTGTCGGGACGATCGGCTTCGTCGGACTGGTGGCGCCGCACATCGCGCGCCGGCTCTTCGGCGAAGACCACCGCTTCTATCTGCCGGGCAGCGCCCTGGTGGGCGCGGTGATCCTGTCGCTGGCGTCGATCGCATCCAAGAATCTCCTACCGGGCGTGGTGGTGCCCGTGGGCATCGTGACCGCGCTGGTGGGCATTCCCTTCTTCGTTTCCGTCGTGCTGCGCAGGCAATTGCCATGACAAGGCCCGCTCCCGCTCCACACCCCGCCGGCCTGGCGGTCCAGGCGCTTTCGGCCGGTTACGGGCGCGAAGACGTGCTGCACGACCTGACGATCCCCGCGCTTGCCGCGGGCAAAGTGACGGCGCTGCTGGGTCCGAACGGCAGCGGCAAGTCCACGTTGCTCAAGGCGCTGGCCGGCCTGGTGCGGCCCCGCGCGGGCGGCGCGGCGCTGGACGGGCTGGACCTCACGCGCCTTGACCACGCCGAGCGTGCCCGCCACGTCGTGTACCTGCCTCAAAGCCTGCCCGCGGCCGTGCACCTGCGCGTATTCGAGTCCGTGCTGGTCGCGGCCCGCGCCAGCGGCGCGGCGGCGCGCCCCGTGGACCTTCAAGCCATCGACCAGCTGCTGGCGCGGCTGGGCATCGCGCATCTGGCCCTTCACTATCTGGACGCGCTGTCTGGCGGGCAAAAACAATTGGTGGGGCTGGCGCAGGCGCTGATCCGCCACCCGCGCGTGCTGCTGCTGGACGAGCCGCTATCGGCCCTGGACCTGAACTACCAATTCCACGTCATGCGCCTGCTGCAGCACGAAACGCGCGAGCATGGCCTGATCAGCCTCATCGTGCTGCACGACCTGAACGTGGCGCTTCAGCATGCGGACCAGGCCGTGATGATCCATGAAGGGCGGCTGCACGCCGCCGGAAGCCCGGCCGACGTCATCACGCCCGACGCGCTGGCTGCCGTCTATGGCGTGCAGGCGCGCGTGGAGGCGTGCTCGAAAGGCCGGCGGCAGGTGCTGATCGACGGGTTGCAGGCGCACCCGGGCTGAACCGCGCAGCCCGGCACGGGCAAGCTCAGGCGCGCTGCGCCACGTCCGCGACGGGCGCGCCCGTCATGTCCGCCAGCTGGGCCGGCGTCAGGTTGAACACGGTATGCGGATGACCGGCGGCGGCCCACAGGCTTTCGTAATTGAAGAGGTCCGCGTCCAGCAGCATGACCGGCTTGACGGCGTGGCCGATGGGGCAGACGCCGCCGATGGCATAACCGGTCATGTCGCGCACGAAGCGCGCGTCGGCCTTGGCCAGTTCGCCCACCTGCGCCGCGACCTTGGCTTCATCCACACGGTTGGCGCCACTGGCGATGACGAGCACCGGCGCGTTGTCGGTGGCGCGGCGGAAGATGATGGACTTGGCGATCTGGGCGACTTCGCAGCCCAGCCCCGCGGCCGCCTCGGCCGAGGTCTTGCCCGTCTGGGGCAGCACCACCACGGGTTTGTCATGCCCCAATTCCACGAGCAGACGCGCAACGCGCTGAGCGGATTCCGGCAAGGCGGCGATGGATTCTGGCGACATCGTTGAAAACTCCGTTCAAGAAAACTGGCCCGCGCGCGGACGGCGCCGGCGGGGCGCAGACGAGTGTATCAGCGTCCGGCCCGGCAGCCGTGCGCCGATGCCGGGCTAGAATGCGGACCTGGCTACACGTCCCGATCCCCATGCGTTCCGAACCCGTTTTGCCTTTGCAGACCGCGCCCATCGGCGGTTATGCCATGTCCTACACCGAGTACGGCAGCGGCACGCCGCTGGTGCTGGTGCACGGCTCCCTGTCCGACAGCCGCTACTGGAAGTCGCAGATGGCGCCGCTGGGGCGTTCGTTCCGGGTGCTGGCCGTGTGCCTGCGCCGCTATTGGCCCGAGACCTGGGACGGCGAAGGCGGCGGCTTTTCGGTCGAGCAGCACGCCAGCGATGTGCTGGAATTCATCGACACGGTGGCAGGCGGCCCGGCCCATCTGGTGGGCCACTCACGCGGCGGGCGTGTCGCCCTGGAAGCCGCCCTGCGTCAGCCGAAATCGTTGCGCAGTCTTACGCTGGCGGATCCCGGCCTGCAGTTGCCCGGTTGCGTCGATGAACGCGGGGGCTTTCGCCAACGCGCCCTGACGCTGATCCGGCAAGGCGACATCGAGGAAGGGTTGGCGCTGTTCGTGGATACGGTGACCGGCCCCAACACCTGGCAGCGCATGGTCCCGTGGTTCAAGGAGATGGTGCGCGACAACGTGGGCACGCTCTTCGGACAGGTGGACGAACGGCCGGACACCCTGACGCCCGAGCAGATCGCCGGCGTGACGATGCCGGTGCTGCTGATCGGCGGCGCGCTAAGCCCGGCGCCCTATCCCGCGGTGCTCGATGCGCTGGCGCAATGGCTGCCGCAATCCCGCCGCATCGATATCGTGGGCTCTTCGCACGGCATGAACCTGGGCAACCCCCGCGCCTTCAATGACGCCATCCAGGAATTTATCGGCGGTTGATCCGCGCGGTCAGGGCTCGACCGACGGCGTGTGCTTCAGGCGCCGCAGCACAAACGTGGAACGGCTGTGCCGCACGCCGCGCAACTTGTACAGCCGCTTGCGCAGGAATTCTTCGTAGCCTTCCGTGCCCGCCACGGCAACCTTGATCAGGTAGTCGTATTCGCCCGTGACCAGAAACGCCTCGACCACTTCGGGCAGGCGGCTGATTTCCTCGCCAAAGCGCGCCAGCGTGTCGTCGTCGTGGTGCTCAAGCGTGACCTCGATCATTACCGTGTCCGGCAGCCCCAGCGCCTTCTGGTTCAGCAAGGCCGCATAACCTTCGATTACCCCCGCCTCTTCCAGCGCCTTGACGCGGTTCCAGCAGGGCGTGGGCGACAGGCCGACCGTTTCGGCCAGCTTCAGGTTCGTCAGCCGGCCATCCGCGCGCAGGGCGCGCAGGATCTTGCGGTCGGTGTCATCGAGTTTGGGCAATGTGGGCATGGTTGACGGATTATTGAAGGAAGAATCCCTATGGCAACGGATTTTACAGAAATTAGATTCTTCAAAGCGTCGTAAACCGGCGTGAATCAAGAAACCTATTTTGCGCATGACGCCGTAGACTTTCCTCAAGGCGCGCACCTATCCCGCGCGTCCCGATTCGGCGCTCACGCTGCGGCACAACCCGGCGGGTGCGCCGGCAGTTTTCACGCAGCAAGCCCGCGCGCCGATCCGCGCGGCTGGAAATCATGCCTCACGCAGCAGCACCCGCGAAATCCGGTCTCGGCCTATCCGGCGCCGTCATGCTTTTCGTCGCCCCCGCGCTCTTCGCCTCAAACATGGTTGCGGCCCGCTGGGCGCACGACGCCAACCTTCCCCCCGTCTTTCTCGCCTTCGGCCGCTGGCTGATTGCCCTGCTGATCCTGTTGCCCTTTGCCGCCCCCGCCTTGCGCGCCCATCGCCGGGCCTTGTGGCGCGGCCTGCCGGCGCTGTTGCCGCTGGCCGTGCTGGGCATGGGCGTGGCGGTGGCGCCGCAGTACATCGGTGCGCAGACCACCAGCGCCACCAACATTGCGCTGATCTTTTCGTGCAGCCCGCTGCTGGTGACGCTGCTGGAAGCGGTGTTCTGGCGCAAGCCGCTGTCAGCGCCCCGCGCGGCCGGCCTGGCGCTGGCGTTGACCGGCGTGCTGGTGGTGCTGACGCGCGGCGACGCCCACGCGCTGGCGCGGCTGGCGTTCGGACAAGGAGATCTGTGGGTGCTGCTGGCCGCCACCGGCTGGGCGTTGTACACGGTGCTGCAAAAGCGCCTGACCCTGCCCGCGGTGCCCGACAGCGCGCGGCTCGCGACGATGATGCTGGGCGGCGCGGTGGCGCTGGCGCCCTTTGCCGGCATTGAAGCGGCAGCCGGCATGGCGCCTGCGTGGACGGACCCGCGCCTGGCGGCGGTGCTGCTGTTCCTGGCGGTGGTGCCGAGCCTGGGCGCCTATTACGTCTATGGCCGGCTTATCAGCGTGGCCGGGCCCGCAACCGCGGGCCTGTCGATGTTCCTGGTGCCGATCTACGCGGCGCTGCTGGCCTGGCCGCTGCTGGGCGAGGCGCCGCAGCTCTTTCATGCCTACGGCTTTGCCATGATCCTGCTGGGCGTGAAGCTGGCCTCGTCGCGGCTGCGCCCGGCGGCGGCCGCAGCCGCCGCCTGAGGTCACTGCATGACGGTCAGCGGCCCGCGCCCTGCGCCGCCATGACTTCCTGCGCCACTTGGCGGGGCGCTTCGGCGTAGTGCTTGAACTCCATCGTGTAGGTGGCGCGGCCCTGTGTCAGCGAGCGCAGCGACGTGGAGTAGCCAAACATCTCGGCCAAGGGCACCTCGGCGCGCACGACCTTGCCGCCGCCGCCCGCGATGTCTTCCATGCCCTGCACCATGCCGCGGCGCGACGACAGATCGCCCATGACGTTGCCGGTGAAGTCTTCGGGCGTCTCGACCTCGACCTGCATCATGGGTTCCAGCAGCACGGGATCGGCGCGCCGCATGCCTTCCTTGAACGCCATCGAGCCGGCCATCTTGAACGCGTTTTCGTTCGAGTCGACGTCGTGGTACGACCCGAAGAACAGCGTCACCTTCACGTCCACAACCGGATACCCGGCCAGCACGCCGGCGTTAAGGGCCTCGCGAATGCCCTTGTCCACAGCGGGGATGAATTCGCGCGGCACCACGCCGCCCTTGATCGCGTCGACGAACTCGTAGCCCTTGCCCGCCTCTTGCGGCTCGAGCTTGAGCACCACGTGGCCGTACTGGCCGCGGCCCCCCGACTGCTTGACGAACTTGCCTTCGACCTCGTTGCAGGTCTTGCGGATGGTCTCGCGGTACGCCACCTGCGGCTTGCCCACCGTGGCTTCCACGTTGAATTCGCGCTTCATGCGATCGACCAGGATTTCCAGGTGCAGCTCGCCCATGCCGGAGATGATGGTCTGCCCGGATTCTTCGTCGGTGCGCACGCGGAACGACGGATCTTCCTGCGCCAGGCGGCCCAGCGCGATGCCCATTTTTTCCTGGTCGGCCTTGGTCTTGGGTTCCACGGCCTGCGAAATGACGGGCTCGGGGAACACCATGCGTTCGAGGATGATGATGTGCGAGGGATCGGTCAGCGTGTCGCCGGTGGTGACGTCCTTGATGCCGACGGCCGCGGCGATATCGCCCGCATACACTTCGGTGATCTCGCGCCGTTCGTTGGCGTGCATCTGCAGAATGCGGCCCAGGCGTTCTTTCTTTTCCTTGATGGGGTTGTAGACAGAGTCGCCCGACTTCACCACGCCCGAATACACGCGGAAGAACACGAGCTGCCCGACGAAGGGATCGGTCATGATCTTGAAGGCAAGCGCGGAGAACGGCTCGTTGTCGGTCGGATGACGCTCGATTTCGTGGTCGCGCTGGTCATGGCCCTTGATGGCGGGCACATCCACCGGCGAGGGCATGTAGTCGATGACCGCATCCAGCATCGCCTGCACGCCCTTGTTCTTGAAGGCGCTGCCGCACAGCATCGGCACGATCTCGTTGGCGATCGTGCGGGCGCGCAGCCCTTCCTTGATTTCCGCTTCGGTAAGCGGCTCGCCGGACAGGTATTTTTCGAGCAGGGTTTCGTTGGCCTCGGCGGCCTTTTCCACCATCTTCTCGTGCCATTCCTGCGCCTGGTCCTGCATCGCCGCGGGGATGTCCACGTACTGGAACTTCACGCCCTGGCTGGCGTCGTCCCAGATGATGGCCTTCATCTTGACCAGATCGATCACGCCCTCGAAGTGGTCTTCGGCGCCCACCGGCAACTGGATGGGCACGGCGTCGCCCTTCAGGCGCTCGGCGATCTGGCGCTGCACGCGCAGGAAGTCCGCGCCGACGCGATCCATCTTGTTGACGAAGGCAAGCCGCGGCACCTTGTATTTGTTGGCCTGGCGCCAGACGGTCTCGGACTGCGGCTGCACGCCGCCCACGGCGTCATAGACCATGACGGCGCCGTCCAGCACGCGCATGGAGCGTTCGACCTCGATGGTGAAGTCGACGTGGCCCGGCGTGTCGATGATGTTGATGCGGTGCTCGGGATAGTTGCCCGCCATGCCCTTCCAGAAGGCGGTGGTGGCGGCCGACGTGATGGTGATGCCGCGTTCCTGCTCCTGCTCCATCCAGTCCATCACCGCCGCGCCGTCATGGACCTCGCCGATCTTGTGGGTGATGCCGGTGTAGAAGAGGATGCGCTCGGTGGTCGTCGTTTTGCCTGCGTCAATATGGGCGCTGATGCCGATATTGCGATAAAGCTCGATGCGCGTCTTGCGGGTCATGGCCTCTTCCTACGGTTGGATGAAGATGCGTAAATATTACGCGCCATGCGGCAAGATACAAGCCTGAATCGGCCCGCTGACGCGAGTTTGGCGGGTCCATGAGTTTGGCCCCGCCATACCAACGTATAAGCGCATGCGCCGGGCATGAAAAAGCCCCTCTGGCAGAGGGGCTTTGGCGCATGCGGTGGCGCGCAATTACTTCTTGTCTTCCTTGACGCGATAGACCAGCACGGCAGTGGTGGCCAGCGAGAGCACCTTGGCGGTGACGCTGCCCAGCAGCAGGCGCGACAGGCCGCTGCGGCCGTGGCTGCCGATGAAGATCAGATCGCAGCCCGCATCGGTGGCGGCCTGAACGATGCCGTCAGCCACGTTGAAGTTGGACACGGCGCGCGCTTCGACCTTGACGCCAGCGGTATCGGCACGGTCGCTGATCTGCTTGAGGTACTTGTCGGCTTGCTCGGCGGAGGCCTTTTCGTAGTCTTCGTCGGTGATGGCATAGGCCGCGGCCATGCCGTCAAAACCGATGGTGGCCGCGAAGGGCTGCGTCACGTAGAGGGCGACGACTTCGGCGCCGACTTCGCGCGCGAAGCAGATACCTGCGTTGGCGGCTTGCGCCGAGAGCGGGGAACCGTCGGTGGGAATCAGGATCTTCTTGAACATCTTGCCTGCTCCTGTGTTGGAGGAATCTTTATGCTACCGGAAAGCCGCCGGGCCGACATCAGCCGAACTGGCGGCCTTGACGAGGGTCAAGGCGGGGTTTATCCCAACTGCTGGGCAGCCGCGAACAGGTTGGTGCAGCGGGTGCCGGTGCGGCAGTATGCCAGGACCGGGCCCGGCAGGGTGCGCAGCAGTTCCGCAAAGCGGGCGACGTCGGCGGCCGTCATGGCGCTGCCCACGACGGGCTGATATTCGATCTGCAGGCCGGCTTCCTGCGCGGCGCGCGACACGTCGGCGGCGGTGGGCTGGTCCGGACCGCCTTCAAAATCGGGGCGGTTGATGATGACGCTCTTGTACCCGGCGGCGGCCACGTCGGCCATGTCGTCGGGGCCCAGTTGCGGGGCGACGGCAAAGTTCTGGGTAAGGGGCTTGATGGGTGCGGACATGACGGTTCCTTCGGTGACTGGGCGATCTGGCTCGGAATTATTGATTGTAGGACCCGTTTTGCGCGAAAAGTTTTTCCAGTTCGGCCCAGATGCCCCGGTGGTCGGCAATCGATACCGAAAAGCGCAGCATGGTCGACGGCGCCTGCGTCGGCGAGAACAGCGTCCCCGGCGCGAGCAGCATGCCGCGGTCCGCGGCCTCGCGCGCCAGCACCTCGGAATCCCGGCCGCAATCGGCCCAGACGAACATGCCGGCGTGCGCCTCGTGCGGGATGGTCAGGCCCAGTTTCAGCAAGCCCTTCATGCAGCGCTGGCGCGCGTCGTCGACCCGCTGTCGCACGCGTTCGATATGGCGCCGGTACTGCCCTTCCATGAGGACGCGGTGCACGACGCGCTCGCCCAGTTCGGGTGAAGTCAGACCCGCCAGCATCTTCAGGTCGGCCAGCTTCTGCAGCAGTTCGGCATTGGCCGCCACATAGCCCACGCGCAGGCTGGCCGCCAGCATCTTGGAGTATCCCCCCACGAAGATGACGCGGTTCAGCCGGTCCAGGGCCGCGAGCTTGATGGCGCCGCCCGGATGCAGCTCGCCGTAGGTGTCGTCTTCGACGACCATGAAATCGTGGCGTTCGGCGATGCGCAGGATGCCGTAGGCGGCCCCGGCGGACAGCGTGTGGCCGGTGGGGTTGTGAACCGATCCGTTGATGATGAACAGCTTGGGCTTGTGCTGCGCGGCCAGTTGCTCAAGCAGGTCGAGGTCCGGGCCGTCGGGGCCGCGCGGCACGCCGATCAGGCGGGCGCCAAAGGCGGCAAGGCGGCCGAAGATCACGAACCAGGCCGGGTCCTCGACCAGGACGGTATCGCCCGGTTTGACCAGATGGCGCGCGATGAGATCCAGCCCGTGGGTGACGCCGTTGGTCGTGAGCAGGTTGAGCTCGGGATGGGCGGGAACGCCCTCGTTCTGCAGCACCGCGGCGATCTGCTGGCGCAGGGGCGCAAAACCCTGGGGGCTGCCGTAGCTGACGAGGTTGGCGCGCACCGAGCGGCCCACCGCGCGCACGGCGCCAGCCACGATGTCGGGATCCAGCCAATCGGCCGGCAGGAGGCCCGCCCCGCCCGGCATGCCCGGCGCGTTGGATTCCCGGAACATGCTGCGCAACAGCCAGGCGATGTCCACCCGCGCGGGCGGCGCGAGCGTGCTGGGCGCGGCGGCGGCCACCGCCGTCAGCGGGCCGCTGCGGGCCTTCACGAAAAACCCCGCGCCCCGGCGCGATTGCACCAGCCCGCGGGCCACGAGGCGGTCGTAGGCCTCGACCACGGTGAAACGGCTGACGCCCGACTGTTCGGCCATCTTGCGGATGGACGGCAGGCGCGTGCCGGGCCGCAAGCCTTGCTCGTCGATGCGGCGGGCCAGGCCATCGGCCAGTTGCGCCACCAGGGTGGCATCGGCCTGGCGCACGGGCTGCCAGGGCATGGAAGGAGAGGACGGAGCAACTGTCATGGAGATTTGGCCAGGCCAGTGATTAAAGTGACATGCCATTGTGTACCGGTACTGTACTGATGGCTGTGCGTAGAGTGACAGCAATGCCGAAAGCCTGCAACCGCAGTCGCGGCCATTGAGACATTTTTCCGGTGCTGTCATGACCCGTCCCGCGCTCTTCCCCTCGCCTTCGGCAGCTCCCGCCGCCTCGTCTTCCCTGTGGGAGGGATACGGCTACGGTTTCCTGGGCGTGCTGGTGTTTTCGCTAACGCTGCCCATGACCCGCGTGGCGGTGGCCGAACTGGCGCCGCTGCTGGTGGGATTGGGCCGCGCGCTGATCGCCGCGCTGCCCGCCGTGGCCCTGTTGTGGTTGACCCGCAGCCGCCGGCCCAATCGCGCGGAATGGCCGGGCGTGATCCTGGCGGCGCTGGGCATCGTCGTGGGCTGGCCGCTGGCCTCGTCGATCGCGATGCAGACGGTGCCTTCGTCGCAAGGCGCGGTATTCAACGGCCTGCTGCCGCTGTCCACCGCCGCCTTTGCCGCGCTGCGCAGCGGTGAAAGGCCTTCCGCCGCCTTCTGGGGCTGGGCCGTCGCGGGCGCCGCGCTGGTTACCGCTTATGCGCTGCGCCAGGGCGAAGGCACGCTGACCGCCGGCTACCTGTGGCTGCTGGTGGCCGTGGTGCTGGGCGGCATGGGCTACGCCGAGGGCGCGCGCGCCTCGCGCACGCTGGGCGGTTGGCGCACAATATGTTGGGCGCTTGCCATCAGCGCACCCGTGGTGGCCCTGCCGGTCGGCTGGATGGCGGCGCAGCAGCCCCACTGGCCCAGCTCGGACGTCATCGCTGCCTGCGCCTACCTGGCCTTCGGCTCGATGTTCCTGGGATTTTTCGCCTGGTACCGCGGCCTGGCCGCCGGCGGAATTGCCCGGGTCGGACAAGTGCAATTGCTGCAACCCTTCCTTACCGTCGTGGCCGCTGCTTTGCTGTTTGGCGAAACCGTGGAGGCGACGACGTTCGTGTTTGCCGCCGCCGTGATCGCCGTTATTGCCGGCGGACGCCGCGCCATCGTGAGGACCCCGAAATGAACCTGCTTCCTGCCAATTGGGCCGACGTCCCGCTGGCCTCGCTTTCCCTGCTGGGCCCGCTGGCGTTGTTTGCGCTGGTCAGCTCGATCACGCCCGGCCCCAATAACGTCATGCTGGCCTCGTCGGGGTTGAACTTCGGGTTCCGGCGCAGCGTGCCGCATCTGCTGGGCGTGAACCTGGGCTTCACGCTGATGATCTTTCTGGTGGGCGTCGGCCTGGGTTCGGTCTTTCAGCAGACGCCTGCCCTCTATACCGTCCTGAAGTACGCCGGCGCGGCCTATCTGCTGTATCTGGCGTGGAAGATCGCCAACTCCGGCCCGCTGGACGAGGGCGAGGCGCGCGGCAAGCCGTTCACGTTCCTGCAGGCCGCCGCCTTCCAGTGGGTCAATCCCAAGGCCTGGGTGATGGCGGTGGGCGTGGTGGCAACCTACACGCCGCAGAACGGCTTCTTCGCCAACCTGGTGATCGCGACGCTGGTCTGCGGCATCGTCAACCTGCCCAGCATCGGCATCTGGGTGACCTTCGGCACGGCTCTGCGCCGCGTGCTGCACCGGCCTGCCGCCATCCGCGCCTTCAATGTGGGCATGGCCCTGCTGCTGGTTGCCTCGCTGTATCCCGTCGCCCTGGAACTGCTCCACTGACCCGCCGTTCAGGCCAGCAGCCCCACCACCACGGCCGGCGTGACCAGCACGTTGAACAGGCCCGCCATCACCATCACCAGGCCCGCGACCGCGCCCTCTTCGGCGGCCAGCTCGCGGGCCTTGGCCGTGCCCGCGCCGTGCGCCCCCATGCCGAATAGCGCGCCGCGCGCCAATGCCGAGCGCAGCGGCAGCCACCTGCACATGAGCTGGCCGATGGCCGCGCCAAACACGCCCGTCACGATGACGAAGACGGCCGTCAGGTCGGGCACGCCGCCCACGTGGGACGACACCGCCACGGCAAACGGCGTGGCGACCGAACGCGGCAGCAGGCTAAGCCGCAGGTCCGGCGGCAAATCCAGCAGGCTGCCCAGCAGCCATGCGCTGGCGCCCGCGATGCCGCTGCCCACCGCCACCCCGGCGGCCAGCACCGGCCAGTAGCGCCGGATCAGCGCGCGCTGCTGATACAGCGGCAAGGCGAACGCCACGATGACCGGGCCCAGCATGGCCATCAGCCAGTGCGAGCCGGACATGTATTCGCGATAGCCGGTATGCAGCAGGATGGCCAGCGTCAGCAGGAGCGCGGGCGCAACGACCAGCGTGGACGTCCACCAGTAGGCATAGCGGCGGTAAAACAGACGCGCGCAGACGTAGGCGGCGACCGTCGCGGCTGGCCAGAAAAGCAGGTTGAATTCAGGCCGCATGGCGGTTCATCCAGCGGTAGCAGAGATCGATGGTCAGCGCCGTGCCTGCCATGACGAGCGCCGTGCCCAGCAGGATGACCGCCAGCAGCTTGACGCCCAGGAGTCCCAGGAATTCACGGTGGTCCAGCAGCGACATGACCGCCGGCACGAAGAAGAGCAGCATTTCGCCCAGCAGCCAACTTGCGCCGCGCTGCACATTGCGCACGCGCAACCGGCGCGTCGCCAGCAGCAGGAGCACCAGCGCCATCCCGATGACGCCGCCGGGCACCGGCAGGCCCGAGGCCTGCGCCACCGCCTGCCCCGCCAAGGAAAAAAGCACGATCAACGCGATCTGGAGCAAACGGCTGCGGCGCAGGGCGCTGCGCAAAAGGATGGAATGGCGAAAGCGGGTCATGAGACGAAATCCAGCGGCAAGGTTCCGTTGTACGCCTGCGCCAGGCATAGATAAAATGAATTCGATGAATTTCTTCTATTCCAATCAGGCATAACCATGGAACTGCGTACGTTGCGCGCCCTGGTCGAAGTCGTCCGGCAAGGCGGCTTTTCCCAGGCGGCGAAGGTCATCCATGCCACCCAACCCACGGTCAGCAAGGCCGTGCGTCAACTTGAGGATGAACTGGGCATGCCGCTTCTGGACCGGCAGGCGCAGCCGTTAAGGCTGACGGCGGCCGGCGAGATCGTGTACCGGCGCGCCATCGCCATGTTGGCCGAACGCGACGACCTGCGGGCCGAGCTGGACGATCTGAAGGGCTTGAAGCGCGGCGTGCTGCGCCTGGGCCTGCCGCCGCTGGGCAGCAGTTCTTTGTTCGCGCCAATGTTCGCGCGCTTTCGCAGCCGCTATCCCCGCATCGAGATCAGTCTGGTGGAACATGGCAGCCGCCGCCTCGAAGAGATGGTGATGGCCGGCGAAATCGAGCTCGCCGGGTCGCTCAAGCCTGTGCCCGACCATTTCGAATGGCAGCCGGTGGCACGCGAACCGCTGGTCGCCCTGATGCCCGCCGACCATCCGCAGGCGCATGCGGCCTCCGTGGGGCTGCACGACCTGCGCGACTCGCCCTTCATCCTGTTCGAGAGCGGCTTTGCCTTGAATCGCATCATCCACGACGCGTGTCAGCGGGCGGGCTTCGTGCCGGCCATCGCCGCGCGCAGCGGCCAGATCGATTTCATCGTGGCGCTGGTGGCCGCGGGGCTGGGCGTCGCCTTCCTGCCGCGCATCACGGCAGACGTGGCGCTGCACGCAGGCGTGGCGCGCGCGCCCTTGCGCGACACGGGGACGGACTGGGAAATGGTGCTGGTGTGGCGCCGCGGCGGCTATCTGTCCTACGCCGCGCAGGCATGGCTGGCGTTGACGCGCGAGGTGCATCCCGGCACCCCGTGACGGCGCCGAGCCGGCCACGCCGGAGTATGCTGATGCCGGAACCCAACCCGACTTGCCGGGTCAGACCCTTCATGCCCGCCTTGCCCCGCTTCTCTGCCCGCCGACTGTTTGCCGCCGCCGTAGTCACCGCCGCCGGCGTGGTCGGTTGCACGCAACTGGATTCCTGGCAACGCCAGACCATTTTTTCGCCGCAATCCGAGCCGCAATCGTGGTGGCGGGACCCTGCCGCCGGGACGCAGGTGTACGACCTGACGCTGGAAAACGGCGACAAGGTGCGTGCCTGGTATCTGGCAAGCCCCAAGCCGGGCGCCCCCACCGTCCTGTATCTGCATGGCGCGCGCTGGAACCTGAACGGCAGCGCATTCCGCATCGACGGCTGGAGCCGCATGGGATATTCCATGCTGGCGATCGACTATCGCGGCTTTGGCGCGTCCACGCCGCGTCTGCCGTCCGAGGAAAGCGCGCTGCAGGACGCCATGGCGGGCCTGAAGGAACTGGCGCGGCTGCAGCCCGATCCGGCGCGCCGCTTCGTCTACGGGCACAGCCTGGGCGGCGCAATCGCCATCGACCTGGCCTCGCGTCCCGAGCAGCCGGACTTTGCTGGCCTAATCGTGGAATCCAGCTTCACCAGCATCGGCGCGATGCTGGCCACCCTGCGCTGGGGCAACGTGCCCGGCGCCAGCCTGCTGGTCACGCAGCCGTTTGCCTCGGTGGACAAGCTGGCCCAACTGCACACGCCGATGCTGTTCATGCACGGCACCGCGGACCGCGTGGTGCCGCACACCATGAGCGACGAGCTCTTTGCGGCCGCCCGCAACGTGGCGCCGGACTTGAAGCGGCTGGTCAAGATTGAAGGCGCCTCGCATTCGGGCGCCTTCCGCAGCGGCACGCAGTACGAAACCGCCGTCAAGACCTTCATGCAGGACGCCCGCCAGGCCTACCAGCGCAAGAAGGGTTAAGCCTTTATGCCCCGGCGGCGGCAGCGCCGCGGCGCGACAGCCAGGCGATCACCCGGGGACGCGCGAGGTCGTAGGCCAGGTTGTAGAAGAAGGCATAGGGCAGATAGAACAGCACCAGCGCGATATCCAGCACGAAGGCTTCCCACAAGCTGATGCGGAGCCACCAAGCGGCCAGCGGGATCACGATGAGGATCAGGCCGAACTCAAAGCCGAATGCATGCACCACGCGCACCCGAAAAGTGCGCGTCCAGCCAAACCGGTTTTCGATGCGGTCAAAGCCCGCGTTGTAGATCATGTTCCACACCAGCGCGATCCAGGCGATCACCGCGGTCAGCACGCCCATTTCAAACAGGGATTTGCCCATGGCCCAGGCCGCCACGGGGGCACACAGGCCGATGGCGATGATTTCGAACAGGAAGGCATGGAGGAATCGTTCTTTGAGGGTTTTCTTGGCTTGCGTCATGACCCACCTGCGGTCGGTTTGCTTCGGAATGACGGCATTTTCCACGCCTATTCCGTTACGATAAAGATCATATCCATCGGAAAATCCGATACTCCGACCGGTCACCGCCATGCGTCATTCCCTTGAATCCCTGGCTGCCTTCGCCCAGGTAGCCGCCGAAGGCTCTTTCTCGGCCGCGGCCCGCAAGCTGGGCAAAAGCCAATCCACCATCAGCGAAACCATCGCCAACCTGGAGGTGGATCTGAACGTCACGCTGTTCGATCGCAGCCAGCGCCAGCCCGCGCTGACCGCCGCGGGCAAGGTGCTGCTGGGACAGGCCATGCAGGTGCTGGCCGCCAACGACCGGCTGAACCGCAGCGCCAGCCAGTTGTCCGAAGGCCTGGAACCCCGGCTTACGGTCGTGCTGTCCGACACCTTCCAGTCGCGCACGTTCGAAACCATGCTGAGCCAGATCGACAAGCGCTACCCGGCCCTGCGCTTCGAATGCCTGATCGCGGAATACGAGGACGTGGTGGCGCTGGTGCAGCAGGGCCGTGCCCACGTCGGCCTGATGGCCGCGCAGGAAACCTACCCGCCGGACGTGGCGCATGCGTGCCTGGCCGAGGGCTCGGAAATCGTCCTGTGCGTGGGGCGTTCGCATCCGCTGGCCAGCCTGCCGTCGGTCACGTCCGACCACCTGAAAACCGAACGCGAACTGCGCCTGAGCACGTACGAGCTGGATGACAAGGACGCCACGCCCGCGCACGCGACGTGGTCGGCGCCCGGCTACCTGATGCTGCTGGAAATGGCCAGTCTGGGATTCGGCTGGACCGAACTGCCGCGCTGGATGATCCAGCGCTTTGGCGGCGATCAGCTCGTGGAACTGAAGGTGCCAGGATGGCCGCGCCGGATCCATGTCGACGCGGTCTGGTCGACCCGGCGCGCGCTGGGCCCGGCGGGCGCATGGCTGCTGGAAAGCCTCACGCGGGGATAGCGCGTCCCACTACCGGCAATTCGTGATCGGCGCGTGTCAACGCCAGGCGCGTGATGCGCACGCCGTTGGCGTCCAGCCAGTCACCCAGCTTGGGGCTGGCCAGCACGTCGAATTCGGCACGGCGCTGGCGCGCCATCGTGCTGTCCTGCTCGTTGCTTCTAGCAAATCCCAATGCCGGATGGCACATGACGAGGTCGCCCTCGCGCGCATTGAACAGCCAGGTCTGCAAGAGCTGCGCGTAGCGGCGCTGGCCGCCGTCGAACGCATACACGCCCAGCAGGCGCCGGTTGGTCCGCAAGCCGCTTGAACGGGCCTCGCGCGCCAGCGCCGACGCGCCCAACGCGCCGATCACGTGTGCCTTGAACGATTCCTTAAGCGGAATGCCGCATTGCATGCCGGGCGCCGTCTGGCGCAACCAGGGCCGTTGCGTCCCGTAACGCTGCGCGAGCCGCGCCAGGACGCGCATGCGGATGCCGGGCAATTGATGGACGTGCTGATGCCCGTCGACATAGTCCGGCGCGCGGCCGAACGCGGCTTCGAAAGCGTCGAACTGTTCATCAAGCCGCGCATCGATCCAGGCGGCATCGAGCCGGCCCGCATAGGCCTTCAGGATCAACGCGCCGAGCGAAGGCAGCGGTTCGGCGTCCGCGCCCAGCGTTTCCGAGAAGTTCAGATGCAGGCCGATGTCCACATCCTGCGCCGCCAGCCTGGGCGCATTGGCGGCGAACGTGGGGCCCAACGAGAGGCAGCTGACCGAGCTGACCCGCCGCATGCCGGCCAGCGCAATCATGCCCTCATCGACATCCGCATTCATGCCAAAATCATCACCGCACACCACGACGCGCTTGCTCATCAGCGTCTCTCCATTCAGCTCTTCGACACATTCCCCATGCGCACCCTCATCCGGCAGATCAGTCTTTTCGTCGCCGTCGGCTGCGCTGCCGCCGCAACGCATTGGGCCGTTGCCGTGGGCTGCGTCGAAGCGTTTGGCGCACCGCCGCTGGCGGCCAACCTGATCGGCTGGCTGATCGCCTTCGTGGTGTCCTTCAGCGGCCATTACCGGCTCACGTTTCGACATTCGCCCATACCCTGGACCGTAGCGGCCCGTCGTTTCTTTTTTATTTCAGCGATCGGCTTTGCGATCAACGAATCTGCCTATGCCTGGTTGCTGCACGCCACCGACGTACCTTACGACACGTTGCTGGCGCTGATCCTCATCGGTCTGGCGTTCGGCACCTTCATCGCTAGCCGGCTGTGGGCGTTCCGGCACAAACCCGCTGCCTGAGCGCCGCGCCCGCGTCCACGCGCCACATCGCATGCCGGGCGCTCGTCACGACGGGCGCCAGCCCTTGCAGTGGCAGGTAGATGGCGCCATCGCCATGCCCGCCCCACACCCAGAACCGCGCACCGTCCGGCGCCGCGCACAGCGTGGCGTTGAACTGCTCGGCGCTGATCAGCACCTGTTTGCCGGTGACCGGATCGAACTTCGCGGCGTCGTACAGCTCCTTGCGCCAGTTGTCGCGCACCGGCACCTCGGGATTGAGCCAGTCGTCCACGACCCAGGTGGGCCGCGGGGCGCGCGCGTAAAGCGCCAGGTCGAAGGGATAGGCGTGCAGCGACACGAAGGTATCGTCCGGCCGCGCTTCCTGCCGCACGACCTGGGCCAGCGGCGCGGCGCTGCCCTTCGCATTGAATGCGGCGATGCCCACGGCGATGACGCAGATCCCGGCGGCGACCGCGGCGCTGATGCGCACCAGCCGCGGCGTCGTCAAACCGTTCTCGCTGCGCCACGCTGCCAGGATGACCTCCGCCAGCAAAAACGCGAGCGGCGCCAGCGCAGGCAGCACATAGCCGATCAGCTTGGAATGCGGCAACGAAAAAAACACCACCACCACGGCGAACCACACCGCGGCCAGGCGCCGCAGGCTGCGCGCCGGCCCCGCGATCCAGAACGCGCGGCGCAGGATGCCCCCGCCCCATAGTGACCACGGCAGGCTCAATCCGGCCAGCACGGGCAGGTAGAACCAGAACGGCTGGGCATTGTTGAAGCCGGCGGCCGCGAAGCGCTGGAAATGCTGGTAGACGAAGAAGTAGTCATAAAAGCCCGGAAACCGCACCTGCATCAGCACGAACCACGGCGCCGCCACCGCCAGGAACACCAGCAGCGCCGGCGGCCAGACCAGCGCCCTAAGCCCGCGCCAGCGCCGCTCCCAGACCAGCCACAGCAACAGGATGGCGCCGGGCAGCACCAGGCCGATCAGCCCCTTGGCCAGCACCGCCAGCGCGGCCAGCGCGCCAGCCGCCACGGACATCGCGCGCCACCGTTCGCCACGCTCGACGCGCAACACGGTTTCCGCGGCGGCCAGCACGCACAGCGTGATGAGACCGGCGACCAGCATGTCCAGATTGGCAAACTGCGCGCCGCCGTAGAAGAACGGCACGGTGCAAAGCACCAGCACCGTCAACGAGGCGGCCGCCGCGTCGCGATGCCGGCGCACGAATACGTACAACCCGGCGGCCGCGCTCCACGCGGCCAGCCATGACGGCAAGCGCGCCGCCCACGGATGCACGCCGAACACGGAAAACGACAGTTCGGTCAGCCAGTAATACAGCGGCGGCTTGTGAAAGTACGGCATGCCGTCCAGCAGCGGGACGGCGTGCGAGCCGCTGCGCAGCATGTCCCAGGCGACGCCGGCGTAGCGCCCTTCGTCGGGCAGCGTCAGCGGACGCATCCACGCCAACCAGGCCAGCCAGATTCCCGCGGCCAGCAGCAGCCATCCTGCCGGCGGGGTCCATTCGGAGCGCGCCGGCTTGTTAAGGTTGGCCATCATCAGCCCTGCGCCTTGCCGGCGGGACCGCCTCGGGTGCGTCGAACGACAAACAGCGGTCGGCCCTTCACTTCGTCGAAGATGCGGGCGACATATTCGCCCACAACGCCTAGCGAGATCAGGTTGACGCCGGCAAAGAACAGCACCGCCGTGACGATGGTCGTCCACCCGGATACGGCGTTGCCGGACATCAGGTAGTCCACCACCAGGAATCCCGCATAGGCCAGCGCCAGGACGGCAAACGCCACGCCCACCAGGCTGACCATGCGCAGCGGCCAGGTCGTAAAGGCAGTCAATCCGTCCAGCGCCAGACGGAACAGGCGCAGACCGCTGTAGGTGCTGGTGCCGTGCATGCGCTCGTCGGGCGTGTACGGCAGGGCCTCGCCCTTGAACCCGACCCAGGCATACAGGCCTTTCATGAAGCGGGTGCGCTCGGGTAGCGCGATCAGCGCGTCGACCACGCTGCGGTCCATCAGCCGGAAGTCGCCGGCGTGCGCCGGCACCTGCACGCCGCGCGCATTGCTAAGCAACTGATAGAACCAGCGCGCGCCCGAGCGCTTGAGCCAGGACTCGTCGGCGCGGTCGCGCCGCACGGCGTACACCATTTCAGCGCCGGCAGACCAGCGCGCGAGCATCAGCTCGATCAGCGCGGGCGGATGCTGCAGATCGGCGTCCAGGCAGATCACCACGTTGCCGGTGGAGGCCTCCAGGCCCGCGCTCAGCGCGGCTTCCTTGCCGAAATTGCGCGACAGCTGCACATGGCGAAAGCCCTCGTGCTCGGTCCATTCCGACATCAGCGCTTCGGTGCCGTCGGTGCTGCCGTCGTCGGCCACGATGATTTCCCAGCTGGTGCACAACGCCGACAGCCGGTTGCGCAGAAGCGGCAGCAGCACGCGCAGGTTCTCGCACTCGTTCAAGCACGGAATGACGCAGGTAACACGGGTG
Organism: Achromobacter sp. GbtcB20; assembly: GCF_019091095.1. Classification (NCBI taxonomy): domain Bacteria; kingdom Pseudomonadati; phylum Pseudomonadota; class Betaproteobacteria; order Burkholderiales; family Alcaligenaceae; genus Achromobacter; species Achromobacter sp. GbtcB20. The sequence continues at coordinate 48,218 of NZ_JAGXJZ010000023.1, forward strand.
TCATACGGCACGTCGGCCGTCTGCGGCGGCCACACGGAACGCAGGGGCAGAGGCTTACCCAACACCTGCGGCGCTGGGGGGTCGGACCGGAACTGGATGTGCATGGGACTTTGATTGGACGGAATGCGGGGCACGATGCGGTGCAGTATGCGCAGGGGCTCGTCGAATTTTCATGAAATGCCGGCGCGCCCCGATCGTTACAATGGCGGGCAGTTTTCAGGCTTCGACACGTCATGCAATACCAAGTCCGTCCCATGCTGGCCAGCGATGTGGACGCCATCCTCCAGGCCCAGGCCCTCGCCTATCCGCAGTTTCTGCTGGAGGGCGCCGGCTTTTTCCTGAACCGCCTCGCGCTCGCTCCCCAATATTGCTGGGTTGCCCAGCCGGATGCGCCACGCAGATCCGGCGCGGTGCTGGGCTATCTGATTTCCTATCCCTGGGACGCGGGCCTGCCGCCCGCCCTGGATGTGCCGCTTTCCGCGCTGCCGCCGCGGGCCGATCACTGGTTCCTGCATGACTGCGCGGTCGTGCCGGCGGCGCAGGGCTTGGGCGTGGGCCAGGCGCTGGTGGGCGCCGCCGCCGCGCGCGCCGTGGACAACGGCCTGACGCGCGCCAGCCTGGTGTCCCTGGCGTCGGCGGCCGGCTACTGGCTGCGGCATGGGTATGCGCCGCTTGCCCCGCAGCCTCCCGGCCTGGCCGAGAAACTCGCCGGCTATGGCGCAGGCGCCAGTTACATGTCGCGCGCCTTTCCCTTCCCGGCCTCAATCCCCGCACGCGCCTGATAAAGCCGTCTTTCAAAACGTGTACAGCCACGCTTTGCCGGACGTAAGATAGGTCCGCAGTCCGCAAACGATGCGGCGGCAAAACGGTCTGAAAACGCGGTTTGAAAACGGCTTGAAATCGGTTTGAACAGTCTGGCTTGCTGCGCCCCGGCGGGGCGCGAAGGTTCATATGATCTCCCTTTCGCCCGTCCAATCCCTGCTCGCCTGCTGTCTCGTGCTCGTCATCGGACGCGTCATGACCACGCGCATCGGCGTCCTGGCGCGCTACAGCATTCCGGACCCCATCGTGGGCGGGCTGCTGTTCGCCGTGCTGGCCTACCTGCTGTCCACCTGGGGCGGCGTCGCCGTTTCGCTGGAAACCAGCATCAAGCCCACGCTGCTGCTGCTGTTCTTTGGCTGCATCGGGCTGACCGCCAACTTGAAACTGCTGGCCCGGGGCGGCCCCCGCCTCATTGCCTTCCTGCTGGCGCTGATCCCCTTTCTCGTCTTGCAGAATGCCGTCGGCCTGGGCATGGCCTGGCTGCTGGACATGCACCCGCTCATGGGACTCTTGGGCGGCACGATCACGCTCGTGGGCGGACATGGCACCGGCGCGGCCTACGCGACACGCTTTGCTGACTTCAACAACATCCAGGACGTCATGCCGCTGGCCATGACAGCTGCGACGCTGGGCCTGGTGCTGGGCGGCGTCGTGGGCGGGCCCGTGGCCGAATGGATCATGCGCCGCCACAAGGTGTCGGGCAGCCTTGACCATACCGCGGCTCAAGGCGACCAGCCCCCCGACCTGAACGAAGACAACCAGCCGCCCACGGCCGGGACGTTCATCCTGTCCATGACCGCGGCGTTTGTCTGCCTGGTGGTCGGCGGCGTCCTGGCGGCGCTGGTTGAAGACGCGCCCGTCAGCCTGCCCAACTTCCTGTGGTGCCTGGCCACCGGCGTGCTCATCCGCAACGCCGGTCCGCTGGTCGGCATCCGGCTCGACGACCGGGCCACCGACATCATCGGCACGATCTCGCTGTCGCTCTTCCTGGGCATGACGATGATGACGCTGGACCTGTCGAGCGTCGCGCGCCTTGCCGGCCCGCTGGCGCTGATGCTGGCGGTGCAGACGCTGGTGTGCGCGATGTACGCCGGCTGGGTGGTGTTCCGGCTGCTCAAGCGGGACTACGAGGCGGCGATCATGTCCGCCGCGTTCTGCGGCTTCGCGCTGGGCGCGACGGCCACCGCCATCGCCAACATGCAGGCCCTCACGCGCCGCCACGGCCCGGCGCCGGAAGCATTCATCGTGGTCCCCGTCACCGGGGCCTTCCTGGTGGACATCCTGAACGTGATCGTCCTGAGCTCGCTGATCTCCTTGCCATTCGTGGGAGGGATGTAGCCATGTTCAAGAAACTACTGATGGTCCTGCTGTGCGCGATGCTGGCCGCCTGCGGCCGCGCGCCCGACGTGGACGCCCTGCGCGCCGACGTCACGCGCAGCCTGGAGGCCACCTACGGACAGGACCTGTTTCGCATAAGCGATCTCAGGCGCATGGGCTCGGCCACGGACAGCACCGCCCCGGCCGGCGAAACCCGCCGCGTCGTCTATTACGACGTCGACCTGGAACTGACCCGCGACATTTCACTGGGCGCATGGGACCAGCCCGGCGCGGCGTCGCTGGTGACGCTGCTGGGCGCGGGCCCGCGCAGCATCAGCGGCGTGAAGTCCGGCGGCAACAAGGCGGGCGATCGCATCATCGCCCATGCCAGCGCCATCTACCGCGAAGAAGGCGGGACGTGGAAGCTGGTGACGCCGGCAGGCTTCAAGGCGGCCGAAGCGCCGTCGCTGGACACCGGCGCGCCGCCCCCGGTCACGCGCCAGTTGCTGGACACGCTGGACCAGATCACGCATTCGGTGACCTACAGCGCGTCCAGCACGGCCCAGCACGTCGTGCAGCAGGAGCTGGAACGCTCGGTGGCACGCATCAACGGGCGCCTGTCCCGGCTGCAGCAGGGTTACCCGCTGGCCGGCGGCCCGGACCGCGGCGAGTACCTGGCGTTTGCGCGCGCCCTGAGCGACGTCGCCCGAAAACGCCAGATCCGGGTGTCGCCGCTCATCACCGGCGGCGGGGCCGACAATATCGCGCTCTTGCGCAGCGGCGACGCCGTGGTCGGCCTGGCCCAGGCCGACACGGCGCGGCTGGCCTACGAGGGCGCGGGCCCCTTCGCGGGGCAAGGCCCCTTCCCCGGCCTGCGTGCCCTGGGCAGCCTGTACCCGGAACTGGTCCATATCGTCGTGCGTGACGACCCCGCGCTGCGCGGCGTGCGGGATCTCAAGGGCAAGACGATCGCGCTGGGGCCGGAAGGATCGGCCGTGCGCGAGACGCTGCAAACCGTGCTGGCGGCGCATGGCCTGCAGGCGGGTCGCGATTACAAGGTGTCCGACTCGCCTTTCGTCGCCGCCCTGCCGCTTTTGCATGCTGGCACGGTCGACGCTGCAGCCCAGGTGATCGGCGTGCCGGCCACGCCGCTGCGCGATGCGCTGATTCCGGCGCAGCTCAAGCTGCTGCCGCTGGACCCGGACGCCATCAAGACCCTCACGTCCGGGGACAGCGTGCTGATGCCGCTGGACATCGCGGCCGGCACCTACCCCAATCAGGCACAGCGCATTCCGACGGTGGGGGTGGCGGCGCTGATGCTGACCACCACCGACCTCACGCGCGACGAAGCACTTGTCGTGGTGCGCGCCGTCTACCAGGCCGGGCAGGACCTGCTGGCTGCCGGTTCGACACAGGGTTCGCAGGTGTCTGCGGCCACCGCCCGGCTTGGCCTGAGCGTGCCGCTACATGACGGCGCCGAGGAAGGCATCGCCCAACTGGAGCACGCCAAACCGCGCTGAGCCGGGTTGCGTCTATGATGGCGCTCCCTATCAGGAAATCCGATGAACAAATTCGACCTCCAAAAGAACCAGGCCCTGAAGCTGGCCGGCCAACTCAAGCAATCGGCCACGCCGGACCGCTTCGGCGCCGCGTCCCAGATGCCCGACCGTCGCGAACAGCGCAAGCTGGATCAGGCCGCCGGCCTGGTCCCCTTCCCTCTGAAGCTGTCGCAGGCGCAGGCCGACAAGCTGCGCGCCGCCGCCGCCGAACGCGGCGTGTCGACCAATGACCTCGTGGCCGAGGCGCTTGAGAAAGCGCTGGGCGCGTAAGCGCGATGCACATCTGGGTCGACGCGGACGCCTGTCCCGCCGTCATCAAGGACATCCTCTTTCGCGCCGCGCAGCGCTGGCAGATGCCGCTGACGCTGGTGGCCAACCAGGCGCTCTACACCCCGCCATCGCCGCTGATCCGTGCCGTGCAGGTGCCGCGCGGCTTTGACGTGGCCGACGCGCACATCGTGGAGCGGGCGGAAACGGGCGATCTCGTCATCACCGGCGACATTCCGCTGGCCGCGCAGGTGCTTGAGAAAGGCGCCATGGCGATCAATCCTCGCGGCGAACGCTATTCGACGGAGACGATCCGCGAACGGCTGGCGCTGCGGGACATGATGGAGGAATTGCGCGCCAGCGGCGTGGACACGGGCGGCCCGTCGTCCTTCAGCCAGTCCGACCGCAAGGCGTTTGCAAACCAGCTGGACACGCTGCTTGCGCGCGTGGCCCGGCAGCAGGCGCAAAAAAGCTGAAGCCGGCGGCGGCGGGGTCAAGAAAAGGTGATGTAGGCCTTGTAGATGATCGCGCCGATGGCGGTGACCAGGCCAAGGCCCATCAGGGTCATGCCAAGATTGCGGTCACGAAACCCGAAGCCGATCAACATGAGCGCCACGCCCGTGCAAATGATGATGAGCATGGTATTGGTGTGCGGACTCATGGCCTTCTCCTGTTTGCTTGGCAGTCAATCGCCGATTTATTGATGATAGACAGGCGTGGAACAGGCTTGGCGCAACCGCAGTACCGCCGGGTTGCGCCAGATCAGAGAAAGAGTAATGAATCAAAAACAAAAAAGCCAACCGATGAAGGTTGGCTTTTTGCGTGCTGCCCGAAGAACAAGACCGGCATCGCGAAAACCTGCTGCGAACTGGCCGTTGTCTTTTGGGGCACTTCAAAGGCTTGAGCGCCTTGGAAGGTCTTTGGTGGGTAGTACTGGGTTCGAACCAGTGACCCCTGCCGTGTGAAGGCAGTGCTCTACCACTGAGCTAACCACCCCGAAAGAGGCGAAATAATAGCACGAATTTTTAAACGCGTGCAAGTCGCCTCTGATAACTTCTTATGCGGCTGCCGCGACGGGCGCATCGACCTTGCGCCACACGCACTCGCCACCCACGCTCTTGTCCAGCGCGGCTAGGTAGGCCTCGTGTTCGGCAAGTTCTTCGGCGCTGGCCGTGATGACCGGCAGACCCGAGGCGTCGAACCGGGCAAGCACCATGCCGCCGCCGCTGGCGCCGGCGCTGTCGTCCACATCGATCAGCAGCGCATCCTGGCCACGCGTCATCGCCAGCCAGACTTCAGCCAGAAGCTGCGAGTCCAGCAATGCGCCGTGCAGCGTGCGGTGCGCGTTCGAGATGCCGAAGCGGTCGCACAGCGCATCCAGCGAATTGCGCTTGCCCGGGAACAGCGACCGGGCGTGCAGCAGCGAGTCGGTGACGGTCTCGCAGAATTCGGTGATGGGACCGCGGCCGATCTTTGCGAGTTCGGCGTTGAAGAACTTCACGTCGAACGCGGCGTTGTGCGCGATCAGTTCGGCGCCCTGGATGAACTTGACGAATTCGTCCGCGACTTCGGCAAAGCGCGGCTTGTCCGACAGGAACTCGGTGGTCAGCCCGTGCACCGCCAGCGCCTCGGGATCGCTGTCGCGGTCCGGGTTCAGGTAGATGTGCAGGTTGTTGCCGGTCGGCGTGCGGTTGACGATTTCCACGCAGCCGATTTCGACGATGCGATGACCCTGTGCTGGGTCCAGTCCGGTGGTTTCCGTGTCAAAGATGATCTGGCGCATAACTATTCCGACGCTTGGGGCTGCGAGGCGGGCGGCGTGGGCGCGGAATGCGCCTGGCTGCCGGCGGTGCCTGGCTTCTTGCGTGCGGTGGCAATCAGCGTGTAGGCCACCGGCACGACGAACAAGGTCAGTAGTGTACCCAGCAACAGCCCGCCCACCAGAACCCAGCCGATCTGCTGGCGCGATTCCGCCCCCGCGCCCGTGGACAGCGCCAGGGGGACGGTGCCCAGCACCATGGCGCCGGTCGTCATCAGAATGGGGCGCAGCCGCAGCACGCTGGCTTCGACCACGGCCTCGAACAGCTCCCTGCCCTCGTCGCGCAGCTGGTTCGTGAACTCCACGATCAGGATGCCGTGCTTGGTGATCAGGCCGACCAGCGTGATGAGCCCGATCTGGCTGTAGATGGACAGCGTGCCGCCCGTCAGCCACAGGGCAAGCAAGGCGCCCGTCATGGACAGCGGCACCGACAGCATGATGATGAACGGGTTGCGCCAGCTTTCGAACTGCGCGGCGAGCACCAGGTAGATGAAGGCCAGCGCCATCGCAAAGACCAGGTAGATGCTGCCCGACGAATCGCGGAATTCGCGCGACTGGCCGTCCAGGTCCGTGATGATCGTGTTGGGCAGGACCTCGCGCGCCACCTGGTGCATGTGGTCCAGCACCTCGCCCAGCGCATAGCCGGGCGCCACCGCCGCGTCGATCTTCACTGCCCGCAGGCGGTTGAAGTGGTTCAGCGACTGCGGCGACACGCCTTCGTGCACGCCGAGCAGGTTGTCCAGCTGGACCATGCTGCCGTCACGCGCGCGCACATAGATGCCCGAGATGTCGGTGGGATTGGCGCGGTCGCGCGGCGTCACCTGCACGATCACGTCGTACTGCTCGCCCTCGTCCTTGTAGCGGGTGACCTGGCGGCCGCCCAGCATCGATTCGAGCGTGCGGCCCACCACGTCCACGTTGGCGCCCACGTCGGCCATCTTGTCGCGGTCCACGCGAACGCGCAGCTCCGGCGTGTTCAGGCGCAGGTCGGTGTCCAGGTTCAGCAGGCCCGGATACTTGCGCAGCTCGGCCAGGAAGATCTCGGTCAGCCGCGACAGCTCCTGGTACGAGGCCTGGCTCATGATGATGAATTCCACCGGTTTGGATCGGGCCGACTGGCCCAGCGACGGCGGATTGGTCGGGAAGGCGCGCACGCCCGGCAGCGACGCGAACTGCGGCTGCAACTGCTGGGTGATGGCCTGCTGCTTGCGCTCGCGTTCTTCCCAGGGCTTCAAGCGCAGGATCGCGGTGCCGTCCGTGACCGTGGGAAAGCCCACCGTGACCTGGCTGCCGCTGGCTTCCGGGATGTCGGCATAGAACTTTTCAATGCCCAGCATGCTGTCAAGCGTGTAATTCAGCGTGGCGCCTTCGGGCGAGCTGACAAGGCCAAAGACCACGCCGCGGTCCTCGACCGGCGCCAGTTCGCTCTTGACCACCTTGAACAGCACGCCGCTGCCTGCCGCCACGGCCAGCCCGATCACCACGACGATCCAGCGATGCCGCAGCGAGGCGCCCAGCATGCGGCGATAGCCGTTGCTCAGACCGTTCAGCCAACCCTCGATCAGGTTGTACCAGCGGTTGTGGCGGGTCTGGTGGCGCAGCAGCACCGAACACATCATGGGCGTGAGGGTCAGGGCCACGAAGCCCGACACCAGCACCGCGCCCGCCAGCGCCAGCGCGAACTCGATGAACAGCCGCCCGGTGCGCCCGGTGGCGAACGCCAGCGGCGCATACACGGTGACCAGCGTCATGGTCATGGCGACCACCGCGAAGCCGATCTCCTTCGAGCCGCGCAGCGCGGCTTCCTTGCGCGGCATGCCGTCCTCGATGTGCCGGTAGATGTTCTCCAGGACCACGATGGCGTCGTCCACCACCAGCCCGATCGCCAGCACCATGGCAAGCAGCGTCAGCGTGTTGATCGAGAAGCCGAACAGATACATCAGCGCGCAGGCGCCCACCAGCGACACCGGGATGGTGACGATGGGAATGATGCTGGCGCGCAGGTTGCGCAGGAAGAAGAAGATCACCAGCACCACCAGCACAATGGCTTCGATGATGGTGTGGAACACGGAATCGATGGAGCGCTCGATGAACACCGACGAGTCGTACGCGATGTTCAGCTTCATGCCGGCCGGCAGGGTCTCGTTCAGCCGCTCGACCTCCTGGCGGGCCGCCTTGGACAGCTCCAGGGGGTTGGCGGTGGATTGGCGCGTGATGCCGATGTTGATGGCCGGCTTGCCGTTGAAGCGGGACAGGATCCGGTCGTTGGCGGCCGCGATCTCGACCTTGGCGACGTCGCGCATCCGCACCGGGTAGCCCTTCACGTTGGCGACGATCACGTCCTCGAACTGGGCGGGCGTCTGCAGGTCGGTGGCCGACACCACCGAGAATTCCCGTGCCCGCGACTCGATCCGGCCCGCTGGAATTTCGACGTTCTGGCTGCGCAGCGCGGCTTCCACGTCCTGCACCGTCAATCCGTACGCCGCCAGCTTGTCGCGGTCGACGTAGATGCGCATGGACGGCAGGCGCTCGCCAAAGACGCGCACTTCGGCCGCGCCGGGCAGCACCGACAGGCGGGTCTTGATGTAGCGGTTGATGTAGTCGGAGGTCTGGATCGCCGAGAACGATCCCGACTCCACGGCGATGTAGATGATGGGCTGGGAATCGGCCTCGACCTTGCCGATGATCGGCTCGTCGATCTCGTCGGGCAGGAAACGCCGCGCGCGCGAAACCTTGTCGCGCACTTCGGCCGCCGCCGCGTCGGGGTCGCGCGAGAGGTTGAACTTGATGTTGATGAGGCTGCGTTCGGAGCGGCTGCGCGAGGTCATCACGTTGACCCCTTCGATGCCGGCCAGCTGGTCTTCCAACGGCTTGGTCACCTGCGACTCGATCACCTCCGGCGAGGCGCCCTTGTACGTGGTGTCCACCGACACGATCGGCTCGTCGATCTTCGGGTACTCGCGCACCGTCAGGCGCGAATACGAGATCAGGCCGATCAGCACGATGATCAGCGACAGGACCGACGCGAACACCGGGCGCTTGATACAGGTTTCCGAGATACGCATGGCGCTATCGCTGAAAAGGTGAAGGGCCGGCTATGGGCCGTTGCCCACGATGGTCACGCGCGCGCCATCCGTCACGCGCTGCAGGCCCGAGACCACCAGCATGTCGTTCAGGGCGACGCCGGTCAGGATCTCGACGCGGCCCTCGCGGCGTTCGCCGATGGTCACTTCGCGCCGATGCGCCACGCCGTTCTCGACCCGGTAAACGTACTGCGTTTCGCCCGACGGCGATAGCGCGGCCTCGGGCGCGACCAGCGCTTTGTCCTCGTTAAAGAGCAGTTGCACCCGGGCGAACATGCCGGGGCGCAGCACGCCGTCCTGATTGGCGACCGTGGCGCGCAGCAGGATGGACCGGCCGCCCGCGTCGACCAGCGGGCTGACCGCGTAGACCAGTCCGCGCCGCTCCTGGCCGGGCAGCGCATCCATGCGCAGCGTCAGTTGCTGTCCGACGCGCACCTTGCTCAAGTACATCTCGGGCACGCGGAAATCCACCTTGAGCGGATCGATGGCCTCAAGGGGTGCCAGGTCCTGCCCCTGGTTGACGTAATCGCCCACGGACACGCTGCGCAGTCCGACGATGCCGGCAAAGGGCGCGGTAATGGTCATCTTGTCCAGGCGGGCCTGCGCCAGCGCCACGGCGGCTTCCTGCACCTTCAGCGTGCTGGCCGACTCGTCGCGCGCCTGCTGGCTGACGAAGCCCTTGCCCTGCAGTTCGACGGCGCGGCGGTAATGGCTTTGCGCCAGCGTCAGGTTGGCGCGCGCCTGCGCCAATTCAGCGCGCGGCACGGAGTCGTCCAGGCGGATGAGAAGCTGGCCCTGCTCGACGGGCTGGCCTTCCTTGAAATCAATGGCTTGGATGCGTCCGGCCACTTCGGGGCGCAGGACGACGGACTCATCGGAGCGCAGGCTGCCTACGGCCGACAGGCCGCGCGCAAAAGGCACTTCCTGGACGGCGGCCACGGCGACACGGGCCGGCGCGGCGGGAGCGGATTGAGGTTTGGCGGAAGCCTGGGCAGGGGTTGCGGCCGGCGCCAGCCAGCGCGGCACAAATACGCCGAGCGCGGCCCCCGCGGCCAACCCTGCCGCGACGGCGGCCAGCAGTACAGCTTTTTTCATGCGCGAAAGTGGCGGTGTTGCGGCGCGGACCGGGCATGCCCCACTCGGACGTCGCCGCAGGAACTGGAGGGAAGGGTTGGCACTTTAGCACCCGGATTTACATACTGGAACAATCCTGAAGCGCGATGAAAGAACTAATCTGCCCTGGACGGCAAATTCGAGGGTATATCCGGATGCCGCGGGGCGCCTGGCGAGGCGCGGAGCAGGTGCTCGGGGTCCTGCCGCGACGCGCCCACCCCGGATAGCCGTCCAGCGGGCCGGGCCTGCCGCGTCAAGCGCGGCGCGCGACGTCCACGCCCATGTTCGCAAGCTGGTCGGCGCGCTCGTTGCCGGGGTCGCCCGCGTGCCCGCGGACCCAGCGCCAGGACACGGTATGACGCTGGACCTGTTCATCCAGCGCCTGCCAGAGCTCGGCGTTCTTGACCGGCTTTTTCTCGGCGGTGATCCAGCCGCGCCGCTTCCAGTTGGCCAGCCACTCGGTCATGCCCTTCATGACATATTGCGAGTCGGTGTGGATCGTGACGACGCACGGGCGCTTGAGCGCGCGCAGGCCTTCGATGACCGCCAGCAGTTCCATCCGGTTGTTCGTGGTCTGGAGCTCGCCGCCGTGCAGCGTCTTTTCGTGCGTGCCGGCGCGCATCAGCACGCCCCAGCCGCCGGGCCCCGGATTGCCCTTGCAGGCGCCGTCGGTCCACATTTCCACTTTCTGGTCGTTCGTTTTGTTGTCCTGCATGGTGCTGCGTGCGTGTCCTTGTGCTTGCAATGTGAGGCGGGCCCGGCGGCTCAGGAGGGGTCAAAGCCATCGTCCGCCTGGCGGTTGACCACCACCGAGGCCGCGCGGGCGCGCTTGGGTTTGGTCTTCCAGGCAGGCCCGATGATACGCATGCCGGTCACGCGCTTGACCGCCGAGACCATGTACACCGCGCCGCCCAGGCTCCACCAGCGGGCGCCGGCCGATTCCAGGAAGCTCCAGCGCTCAAGCCATTTTTCGCTGCGGCAGGCCGGCGCGTAGCAACCGAACTGGCTTTCATCGACCTCCAGCGACAGCAGCTTGAACCAGTCTTTGAGCCGCGCCAGCGACACCTGCGACGACGGCGGCTGCGGCAGCCAGGGCTCCATGCCCGGCATGCGGGTGCGGGCGCCCCACATGCTCCAGGGGTTGAACCCCGAAATGACGACGCGGCCCTCGGGGACGAGGACGCGCTCGACCTCGCGCAGCACGTTGTGGGGTTCGGGCGTGAGTTCAAAGGTGTGCGGCAGGATCAGGAGGTCCACGCTCTGGGATTCGAACGGCAGGGCCTCCGGCTGCGCGACGACCACGCGCGACTGCCAGCCCGGCAGGCTTTCCGGCGCCGGGGTCTCGGTGCCCACGTAGCCCTTGAACGGCATCCGGTTGGCCCCCAACAGGTTCAGGTCGGCAAGGCCGACCTGCCAGGCGTAATATCCGAAGACATCCGCGACGGCCGCGTCGAACTGGGCGCGCTCCCAGGCCAGCACGTACTGGCCCGGCGGCGTCTGGAACCATTCGGCCAGTTCTACAATCGGCGGAGTTTCTTCTGCCACGTTTTTTCCTTCGAATCCCATGCAAGCCTTGACCGCCCCCGCAGGCGGCCGCGATCGCAACGCCGCGGTCTTGCCTTTGCCAGCCTTTTCCGACAACTACATCTGGGCAATCGTCCGCGACGGCCAGGTGGCGGTCGTGGACCCAGGCGAAGCCGGGCCCGTCTTGCGGTTTCTGGATCAGCAAGGCTTGAAGCTGCGCGCCATTCTACTCACGCACCACCACGGCGACCATGTGGGAGGCGTGCTGGAATTGTCCCGCATCGAGGGCATCACCGTATATGGTCCTGCGCGCGAAAAGCTGCCGCGCTGCGATGTCCGGCTGGCCGAAGGCGACCGCGTGACGCTGCCGGAACTGGATGTGGACCTGTCGGTGCTGGACGTTCCGGGCCACACGGCGGGCCACATCGCCTACGCAGGTCGGGCGGCCGGCGTCGACCACGCGCTCTTCTGTGGCGACACGCTTTTCGCGGGGGGCTGTGGCCGGCTTTTCGAGGGCACGCCCGCGCAAATGTTTGATTCCTTGGAAAAATTTTCCGCTTTACCGCCAGATACAAAAGTTTTTTGCGCACACGAGTACACTCTAGCGAACCTTCGCTGGGCATTGGCCGTCGAACCGGCCAACCGCGACCTGCAAACGTGGCATCTGCGGGCCCAGCAATTACGCGCGGAAGGACACCCCACGCTTCCTTCGACCATCGGTCAGGAACGCGCGACCAATCCGTTCTTGCGCACAAAGCAGCCCGACGTCGTCCAGGCCGCAGCAAGTTGGGCCGGACGCAGCCAGACTACGCCGGTAGAGGTCTTTGCCTCCCTTCGTGAATGGAAGAACGATTTCAAGTGACCACCTGATGAATCTATCCCGACTCCTTCTGCCGCTCATGCTGGCAGTCCTCGCCGGTTGCGCAGGAACCAAAGCCCCCGATAGCAAGAACCTCACCACCAATTCCCAAGGCCGATACATCGCCCGGGACACCTCCCGCACGATCGACCTGACCAACCCGCCGGCTGACGCGTGGGACCGCATCCGCCGCGGTTTCGCCATCCCCAACCTGAACACCGACCTCTCCAAGCAGTGGACCGACTACTACGCGTCCCACCCCGAGGCGGTGCAGCGCATGGCCGAGCGCGCCGGCAAATACCTGTACTTCATCGTTGACGAGATCAACCGCCGCGGCCTGCCGACCGAGCTGGCGCTGCTGCCCTTCGTGGAAAGCGCGTACAACCCGACCGCGCTGTCGCGCGCGCAGGCCTCGGGCCTGTGGCAGTTCGTGCCGGCCACGGGCCAGCACTTCAACCTGAAGCAGGACTGGTGGCGCGACGAGCGCCGCGATCCCATCGCCTCGACCAACGCGGCGCTGGACTACCTGGAAAAGCTGTTTGAAATGCAGGGCGACTGGTACCTCGCCCTGGCCTCGTACAACTGGGGCGAAGGCTCGGTGCAGCGCGCCATGGCCAAGAACGAGGCCGCCGGCCAGAACACCGACTACCTGTCGCTGAACATGCCGGACGAGACCCGCAACTACGTGCCCAAGCTGCAGGCCATCAAGAACATCATTGCCGATCCGCAGCGCTATGCGGTGGCGCTGCCGCCCGTCGGCAACACGCCGTACTTCGTGACGGTGCAAAAGAACAGCGACATCGACCTGGAAATCGCCGCCAAGCTGGCCGAAATGCCCCTGGACGAGTTCAAGGCCCTGAACCCCTCGTTCAACCGCCCGGTAATCCGCGGCGACCACGGCCCCACCCTGCTGCTGCCGGCCGACCGCGTCGAGATCTTCAACGCGAACCTCACCAACTACAAGGGCGACCTGTCCGCCTGGAAGGTCTACCACTCGCGCCGCGGCGAATCCTACGCGTCCATCGCCAAGCGGTTTGGCGTGTCCGAAGCCACCCTGCGCGAAACCAACGACATCAGCCGCCGCCAGAAGGCCGCCAACGGCCAGGCGCTGCTGGTGCCGGGCGACCCCGGCACGGGCGGCGTGCAGATCGCGTCGCTGGCGCCCCCGGTGGGCGCGCTGGACTCGGCTCCGCAAGACAACAAGGCCGCTGCGCCGCGTGGCCGCGCCGCGCAGGCGCCCGCCGTGCGCGTCTCCAGCGCCCGCCCGAACGTGCGCAGCCACAAGGTTCGCCAGGGCGACACCCTGTTCTCGCTGGCCAAACAGTACGGCACCACCGTCGACGCGCTGCGCGCGCTCAACAACATCAAGGGCAGCGCCCTGAAGATCGGCACGCAGCTGCGCGTGCCCGGCACGAACGCGCGCGGCTGATAGCCGCCACGCACGGCGCGGCGCCCCGGCACGGGGGCCGCGCCGCTCGCCCGCTGGACCGCCAAATTCCCTAAAATAGGCGGTCTCCAGAAGGGAAAAAATCAAAGGACACATCTATGGGCTTTCTTGCCGGCAAACGCATCCTGGTCACCGGGGTGCTTTCTAATCGTTCCATCGCCTACGGCATCGCGCGCGCCTGTCATCAGCAAGGCGCCGAACTGGCGTTCACTTACGTCGGCGACCGCTTCAAGGACCGCGTGAGCGAGTTTGCCGCCGAATTCAACAGCAACATCGTGCTGCCCTGCGACGTGGCCGAAGACAGCCAGATCGACGGCGCCTTTGCTCAACTGGCCCAGCACTGGGACGGCCTGGACGGCCTGGTCCATTCGATCGGTTTTGCGCCGCGCGAAGCCATCGCCGGCAATTTCCTGGACGGCCTGTCGCGCGAAGGCTTTCGCATCGCCCACGACATCTCGGCCTACAGCTTCGCCGCCATGGCCAAGGCCGCCCTGCCCCTCATGGAAGGCCGCAACGGCTCGGTGCTGACACTGACCTACCTGGGCGCCGAGCGCGTGGTCCCGAACTACAACACGATGGGTCTGGCCAAGGCGTCGCTCGAAGCCAGCGTGCGCTACCTGGCCTCGGCGCTGGGCCCGCGCGGCATCCGCGCCAACGGCATTTCCGCCGGCCCGATCAAGACCCTGGCCGCCAGCGGCATCAAGGACTTCTCGGCCATCCTGAAGTTCGTCGAAAACCAGGCTCCGCTGCGCCGCAATATCACCATCGAAGACGTCGGCAATGTCGCGGCCTTCATGCTGTCGGATCTGGCTGCCGGCGTGACCGGCGAAATCACCCACGTGGACGGCGGTTTCTCGACCATCGTCCCGGGCATGGAAGAGTAAGACTTCCCTGGGCGGGGCGCGGCGCCCCGCCTTGCACAGGCGGCCCCGCCGCCTGCTCCGCAATTCCTCAGTCCGGCCGCACGATCAGCGTGGACACCTGCACGTCCACCGCCGTCATCAGCTTGTGGATCGGGCACTTCTCGGCCACCGCCAGCAATTCGTCGATCTGCGCATCGGACAGCTCGCCGTGCAGCGTCAGCTTGGCGGTCAGCCGATAGATGCCGCGGCGTTCCTCGCTGGCATCGCGCACCACTTCCACCCCCACCGATTCCAGCGGCAGCCCCTTGCGCTGCGCGTAGACCATCAGGGTCATCGCCTTGCAGCCGCCCAGCGCCGTATCGAAGTAATCATGCGGATCCGGCCCCTCCCCCTGCGGCTTGGGCATGTCCAACGGCAGGTCATGGCCTTCGGCCGTCGCGGTGAACTGCAGGGACTGGGGCGCATTCTGGCGCACGCGGATGCTCATGGGTCGATTCTCCTGGTTGGGATTGCCGGGGACTGCCAAATGGCCGGCTTCAGGACGGTTTTAGCACTTGCTGAACGCTTGCGGGGCCGGATGACCCGCCTGACGGAAAGCTGAACTTCCTGCCGCGGCCATGGTCCGATATCCCTGACCGTCAGATTCACAGGAGGCCGCATGAGCGCCCGGCAATTACTCGATCAACTGTTGCAGTCCGGACAAGGGCTGCTTTCCGACACCACGAACCGCGTGCAAAACGCCACCGGCGGCAAGGGCTCGTCCCTGCTTTCGGGGCTTGGCGGCGGCGCCCTGGGGGCAGGCGCCCTCGGCCTCTTGATGGGCAGCAAGAAGGCCCGCAAGATCGGCGGCAAGGTCGCCATGTACGGCGGCATGGCCGCGCTGGGCGCGCTGGCCTATCGCGCCTACGGCGACTGGCAGCGCAAGCAGGCCGGCGCCCCCACCGCGCCGCCCCAGACGCTCGACCGTCTGCCGGCCCCGGAAGCCGAGCAGCACAGCAATGCGGTCCTCACCGCCATGATCGGCGCGGCCAAGGCCGACGGCCACATCGGCCCCGAGGAAAAATCCCTGCTGGAAACGGAACTGGCCAAGCTGTCGTCCGACGCCCAGGACCGCCGCTGGCTGGAGGCCGAACTGTCGCGTCCCCTGGATCCCAGCGTGATCGCCCAGTCGGCCAAGACGCCCGAAATGGCGGCCGAGATGTATCTGGCCAGCCTGCTCGTGGTGGACGAGGAAAGCTTCATGGAGCGTGCCTACCTGGACGAACTGGCGCGCCAGCTCAAGCTGGAACCGGGCCTGAAGGAACAGCTGGAGCAGCACGCCAAGGCCGCAGTCTGACCGACGCCGCCGGCTTTGTAGCCGGCGTTGCAGCTCAGTCCGCGCGTAGCCCGATTGCCTCGGTCAGCGCCGTGTAGCGGTCGATATCCGCGCCGATCATCCGCTGGAATGCTTCCGGCGTGCTGCTGGCAGGCGTGAAACCCTGCTCGCGCAGCGCGGCCTGCACGTCTGGCCGCCGCACGATCTTCGCCACCGCGGCATTCAGCTTGTCGACCACTGCGGGCGGCGTGGCCGCCGGGGTCAAGAGGCCATGCCACTGATCCAGCGCGTAGCCGGACACGCCCTGTTCGGCCACCGTCGGCACCGTGGGCATCAACGGCGAACGCGCCGGCGACGTCACGGCCAGCGCGCGCAGCTTGCCGGCCGCAATGAGCGGCGCCGCGCTGGACGCCGTCACCACCCCCAGGCCCACCTGACCCGCCGTCACATCCGTGAGCGCCGGGCCGCAGCCCTTGTACGGCACCTGCTGCATCACCGCGCCCGTCTTGCGAGAGAGCAGCTCGCCCGCCAGATGTTGCGGCGTGCCGTTGCCGCAGGTGGCAAAGGGCAGCGGCTTGTCCGGCACGGCGGCAGCGATCACGTCGTCCAGGTTGCGCAGGGGCGAGGCGGCCGGCACGACGAACACCGACGGCACGAAGGCCACGTTGATGACTGCCGCAAAATCCCGCTTGGGCGAGAAGCCCAGGTTGCGGTAGACACCGGGGTTGATCGCAAACGAACTATTCACCATCAGCAGCGTGTAGCCGTCGGGCGGCGCTTCGGCCACGATGCGCGCGCCAATGTTGCCGCTTGCGCCCGGCCGGTTTTCCACCACGACCGGCTGCCCCAGCGACTCCTGCAGGCTGGCGCCGAGGCGGCGCGCAAGCAGGTCGGTGCCGCCGCCCGGCGGAAACGTCACGACGATCGTGATCGGATGCGATGGATACGATGCGTCTGCAGGCGCTTCGCCCGACGGCGGATTGCCGCAGGCAGTCAGGGTCAGGGTCAGCAGCGAGAGCGACGAAAGCAGCAGGCGTTTCATTTTGCAGGCCGATAAAAGTTCAGGCGTCCAGACCGATGTCGAGCACCTTGGCGCTGTGCGTCAGCCAGCCCACGGCGATCTGGTCCACGCCGGTGGCGGCCACGGCCGCCGCGGTGTCGGGCGTGATGCGGCCCGAGGCTTCGGTAATCGCCCGGCCCCGCGCCATGGCGACGGCGCGGCGCAGGTCGTCCAGGCTCATGTTGTCCAGCAGCACCACGTCCACGCCCAGCGCCAGCGCGACCTCAAGCTGCTCCAGCGTGTCGACCTCCAGTTCGATCTTGACCATGTGGCCGACGCCGGCGCGTGCGCGCTCGACGGCCGTCGCCACGCTGCCGGCCAGCGCGATGTGGTTGTCCTTGATCAGCACCGCATCGTCCAGCCCGTGACGGTGATTGCTGCCGCCCCCCACGCGCACGGCGTACTTCTGCACCGCCCGCAGTCCCGGCATGGTCTTGCGCGTGCACGTGACGCGCGCGCCGTAACCCGCAATCGCGCGCGCAATCGACGCCGTGGCGGTCGCCACGCCGCTCAGATGGCACAGGAAATTGAGCGCGACCCGCTCCGCGCTGAGCATCGCGCGGGCATTGCCCTGAATGCGTGCGATCTCCATCCCCGGCGCCAGATCAGTGCCGTCGCGGTGAGACACCGTGAACGCAAGACTGGGATCCATCAGCCGGAACGCCAGGCGGGCCAGATCCAGCCCCGCCAGCACGCCCTCCTGCCGCGCCACCAGCCGCGTTTCGGCGGTGGCGTCGGCCGGCACGATGGCGTCGGTGGTCAGGTCGCCAGCGCGGCCCAGGTCTTCCAACAGCGCCGCGCGCACAAGCGGCTCCAGCATGACGTCCGGCAAGGGCGGAACGGGCAGGCGATCAGCGGCGGCGGGCACAGCGGCTTTAATGCTCATTTTGAGTATTTTTAGCGTAAAAAAAGGCGCGCGAGATTTGCGCAACATTTATGCTAAATATGAGTATAAGCCTTGTCAAGCGTCAAACGACACGCGAGACGGGCAGCTTGCTGCCTGCAATGGCGCGCTCCAGCAGGACATCCCGGCGGAACCGGAAAAGCTTGGCAGGCCGTCCGGCCGTCCCGGTCGCCATCGCGCCGGTCTCTTCCACCAGATCCTGCTGCTCGATGAAGCGGCGAAAGTTCTGCTTGTGCAGACCCCGCCCCGCCAGCGCCTCGACCGCCATCTGCAACTGCAGCAGCGTGAACTCGTCCGGCATCAGTTCGAACACCACTGGCCGGTACTTGATCTTGGCGCGCAAGCGCGCGATGCCGGTGGCCAGGATGCGCCGATGGTCGTGACGCATCGGCTGCCCCGGCGCTGCGGCCTGGCCCCCGGTGCGCCGCGCCGCCTCGGGCACCAGCCCGGCTTCGAACAGCAGTTCGTAGCGTTGCAGAACCATGTCTTCGTTCCACGCGGCGCCGTCCAGGCCGAACGTAATGGCTGCGCGTTGATGGCGGCGCGCGCGGACCGAGGCGTCCGCACTGTCTTCGCACCAGGTCGACAGGCGCGGCACGATCACCTCGTCCACCAGCGCGGGGGTGCCGGCGCGCCGGTCCTCCCACGGAAAATAGCGATACCAATCCTGCCATCCGACCTGCGCAACGCCCGTTTCGCCCGCCTCGCGCGTCAGGCCCAGATAGCTGACCGAGATGACGCGCCCGCCCGACTCATCGGAGCGGTCGCCGTCCGCGAACGTATAAAGCTGCTCAACATAGCCCAGCGGATGGTGCGTCTGCGCTTCCACCCAGTCTCGCAAACCGGCCTGCAGCGAACGATGCGACAGCTCGAACGGTCCCGCCGGCAACGCGCGCGCATCGTCCGTGGTCAGCACGCGCGGCTCCCCGTTCGTGACGGCCACCAGCACGGCAACGAGTTCAGCATGAACGGAGCGTTCGACGGATTCGGTCAAGGCAGGCGAGGAATAGGAAGTGTGGGTGTCGGCGCGCGCAAGGCGGCGGGAAGTTGAGGATTATAAGGATGCAGTGTGGCAACTTTGGGGGCCGTTGTCCTGCAACAGCCCCTTGCAATCGTGACATCCAGAACGCAGACTGCCCGCGGCGGCGGTTCTAAGATAGGTCCATGTCCAGGCGCATCGCCATCCTGGCATGCGCGCAGTCGGAGCAATCGCCATGTTGAAAACCTCTCCCGATCCGAACGCTGCGTCCAAGGCCGCTGACGAACAAAAGCCTCACACCGACCCGCGCAAGGGCACCGAAACCCTGCCCATGCCCGATGAAAGCAAGGTCGTGGCCGGCATGCCGCGGCGCGGACGCGCCATTGCCGAACCCGGCGAGCCCGGCGTCATCACGCCGGAAGACGACGTGCTGGATACGTCGTACGACACGCCCAAGCCCTGACGCGCAGCCGTCGCCCGACCACCGCCGGCATCCAGCCGGCGGTTTTAATTACGGTTGGGGCAAACCCCTGCACCGGCCCGCCAGAATCTCCACGAACGCTTCCGTCACCAGCGATGGCGCCGTCTGCGTCGGGTAGGCCATGCTGACGCGCACCGGCAGGCGCGGCGTGAACGGCCGGATGGCCAACTGGCCGGCAAACACGCCGGCAATGTACGGATTGACGATGCCCAGTCCGCTGCCCGCCGCGGCCAGCGCGCAGATCGTCGACGAATAGGTGGTTTCGATTTCGGACGCAGGCTGGACCCGGTGTTCCTGCATCGCACCGCGAAGCTGCAGGTACACGTCGTCGTCCGCATTGAGCACCAGCAGCCGCCGCGCATGCAGATCCATGATGCCGACGCTCGCCTGCGCGGCCAGCGGGTGATCCGGCCGCATCACACACACGGCGGCGCTTTCGTGCAGGGTGCGCAAATCGAGTTGCGTCCCCTCCAGCGGCGCGGTGGTCACGACCACGTCGTAGGTTCCATGCAGCAGCCCTTCGCGCAAGTATTGGCTGCCGACCGTCTGCATGTTGATGTGGACATCCGGATAGCGCTGCGCGAATTCCTCCACCGCGCCGGGCAACATGCCCAGGCCCAGCGCTGGCGTGCACGCCAGGCGCAGCACGCCGCTGCCGCTGCGGCGCATGGCCGCGACCCGATCCTCGATTCGTTCCAAGCCCACGAAATGACGCTGCACCGTGTCGAAGAGATCCTTCGCCTCGCGCGTGGGCCGCAGCCGCCCGCGCTCCATGTCGAACAGGCGCAGCCCGGTGGCCTGCTGGGTCTGCGCCAGCAGCCGGCTGACCGAAGGTTGGGTGGTGCGCAGCATCTGGGCCGCGCCGGTGGTGGTGCCCGCCAGCATCACCGCATGGAAGGCTTCGATCTGGCGGAAATTCAGCGGTCGGCTCATGGCGTCACAGAGTATGGCAATTCTGCATAGCCTATGTGCAAAAAAGAATTTTTTCAAATACTAGGCGGCTCCTACACTGGCTTTTCCAGGGCGCCGTCAGATGTGCCTGCCACGCATCCACTGTTTGGGGAAATGACCATGAATCGCCGCCGCCTCCTGCAGGCCCTGTGCCTGACGCTCGCAAGTGCCGCCTTGCCGCTCACCGCGCAGGCCCAGGCCAACTATCCCGACCGCCCCGTGCGCATCATCGTGCCCTTCACGGCGGGCGGCAGTTCCGATATCCAGGGCCGCCTGGTGGCCGAACACCTGAGCAAGCTGTATGGGCAATCGGTGGTCGTGGAGAACCGTCCAGGCGCCGGCGGCCACATCGGCGGCAAGTTCGTGGCGGATTCCGGGCCGGACGGCTATACGCTGCTGCTCGGCTCCATCGGCCTGCACGCGACCTATGGCGTGTACAAGGCGCTGAACTACCAGCCCGCCAAGGACCTGAAGCTGATCACCATCGTGGCGGAGATGCCCCACGTCGTGGTCGCCAATCCGGCGTTGCAGGCCAACAACCTGGCCGAGCTCACCGCGCTGGCCAAGGCACAGCCCGACACCCTGCATTTCGGATCGGCAGGTGTCGGATCGTCCGTGCACATGGTCGGCGAGCTCTACAAGATGTCGGCGCAGGCCCCCATCGTGCACATCCCGTATCGCGGCAGTTCGGCGGCAACCAACGACCTGCTGGGCGGCCAGATCCAGTTATTGTTCGAGAACGTGCCCACCACCATCGGCTACATCCAGGCCAACAAGCTCAAGGCGCTTGCGATCACGGGCGCCAGCCGCTCGCCCGCTCTGCCCGACGTGCCGACCGCCGCCGAAGCCGGCCTGCCAGGCCTGACCGTCACGTCATGGACCACGCTGGCCGCCAGCAAAGACGTGCCCGATGCGCTGATCGAGAAGATCAGCGCCGACCTGAAGCGGATCTATGCCGATCCCGCGTTTCGCAGCGGCCTGGAACGCCTGGGCATGACCCCGGTCGGCAACTCGCCCGCAGCGGCGCGCGACTTCGTCGAACGCGAGCGCGCCCGCTGGAACAAGGTCATCGAAACCGAACACATCACCGCGGGTTGAACCCATGAATCGCATGTTTGCCACGCCCATCGCCTGCCGCCGTCTGAACGACGCGCCGCACCACCATTTCTTCGGTTACTACAACAAGACCGTCTGGCACCGCGACGGGCGCTATCTGCTTGCCAACCGCACCGCCTTCGCCGATGCCGTCCTGACGCCCGAATTGCGCGCAGAAGTCGGTTACTTCGACGTGCAAGACGGCGACCGCTATCACGCGGTGGGCGAGACCACCGCATGGAACTGGCAGATGGGCTGCCAGTTGCAATGGCTGGACGGCGCCCCCAGCCCGCAGCTGATCTACAACTGCCGCAGCGCCGACGACAGCGGCGTCTATCCCGGCTTTCGTAGCGCCATCCACGACATCGCCACCGGCCAGACCCGCGTGCTGCCCCTGCCGATCTACGTGGCCGCGCCCAACAGCCGCTATGCGCTGTGCGTGGACTACCGCCGGCTCTACATCACCCACCAGACGATCGGCTACAGCGAACATGCCCCCGGCCCCGTCGCCCTCGCACCTGCCGATGACGGCATTCGCGCGATGGACCTGGAGACCGGCGCTCACCGCCTGCTGGTCAGCTACGCCGACCTGCGCAACTTCCATCCGCGCGAGTCGATGGACCGGGCCATCCACTGGGTCAGCCACATAGAGGTCAATCCCTCGTCCACGCGCATCCTGTTCCTGCACCGCTGGACCGAACGCGTCGCGGATGAAACGTGCTTCCTGCATCGCCTCATCACCATGAACGCGGACGGCAGCGACATGCGCCTCCTGGAATGCTCCGACCACCCGCTGCCGCAACTGGCCGACGACTTCGACCCGAACGCGGTGGGCACCTTCGACTACGAGAAGTCCGAATACCAGATCTCGCACCCGCTGTGGCGCGACGACACCTCGATCATCGTCTGGGGCCCGCATGCCGGCAGCATCCACTACCACCTGTATGAAGACGCCCCGGACGGCCACGTGCAAGTCGTGGGCGACGGCGTGCTGACCGAGAACGGCCACATGACGTTTTCACCGGTCGACACGCGCTGGCTGCTCAGCGACACCTATCCGGACAGCGCCACGCACGAGCGCATCCTGTTCCTGTACGACATGGAAACGGGCGGCCGGCATGCGCTGGGAAGCTTCTATGCCGACCCGAACCTGTCCAAGGAAAACCGCTGCGACCTGCATCCGCGCTGGAGCCGCGACGGCACGCAGGTCTGCATCGACTCCGTGCACGAAGGCGAACGCCAGATGTATGTGCTGGACGTGTCGCCGATCGTGCTTAATCCAGCTTGACTTTCGCGCCCTCGATCACGGGCTTCCACTTCTGGTAGTCCTGCTTGATCGTCGCGGCGAACTGCTCCGGCGTCGTGGGCATGGCCTGCGCGCCCTGAGCGGCCAAGGCTTCCTGCATCGCCGGCAACGCCAGCACCTTGTTCAGTTCCGTGTTCAGCGTCTGGATGATGGGCTTGGGCGTCTTGGCCGGCGCCAGCAAGCCATACCAGACCCGCACGTCGAAGTTCGGATAACCCAGCTCCGCCACCGTCGGCACGTCGGGCAGAACCGGGCTGCGCTGCGGCGAGGTCACGGCCAGCGCGACGGCGCTGCCGGCCTTGAGCTGCGGCGCCGCCGACGGGATCGACGTGAAGATCACCGGCACCTGCCCGCCCAGCAGGTCTGCCATTGCCGGCCCCGACCCCTTGTACGGCACATGCACCAACTTGATGTCCGCCCGCTGCTGAAGCAGTTCGGCAGCCAGGTGCGTGATGGTGCCGGCGCCGGGCGACCCGTAGTTGACCGCGCCGGGCGCCTTGCGGGCCGCTTGGATCAGCGCCTGCAAGGTCTGATAGGGGCTGGACTTGCCGGCCACAATGACCAGCGGCGCTTCGCCCACGATGCCGATCGGCGCAAAGTCCTTGACCGGGTCGTATGAAAGCTTGCTGTAGATGGAAGGCGCCACCGCCAGGTTGTCGACCTGCCCCATGACGATCTCGTAGCCGTCCGGCTTGGCGCGCGCGGCCGCGCCGATGCCGATGGTGCCGCCCGCGCCCGGCCGGTTCTCGGCCACCACGTTCCATTTGGTGGTCTCGCCCAGCTTGGCGGCCACCGTGCGGGACAGGAAGTCCGTGCCCCCGCCCGGCGTGAACGGCACGATGATGCGGATGGGCTGATTCGGGTAGGACTCCTGGGCGTGGGCGCCTGCCGCGACGCCCAGCACGCAAGCTGAAAGCAGAAGGTTGCGTAGCATGTGATGTGTCTCCGTCGTTATTGCTTTATAGGCAGGCGGTGTCGCCTTGGTGGTCCTGCCGCGGCGCGTTCAGATGACGCCGCGTTCCTGCAATCCAATAATGTCGTCCTGCGCAAAACCGAACTGCAGCAGCACATCGCGGGTATCGGCGCCCAGCGCGGGCGCCGGTTGCACGGGCCGGGCTTCAGCCTGCGCAAACTTGATCGGGAAACCCAGCATACGCACATCGCCGTGGCCGCCATGCGGGACGTCGATCGCCATGCGCTGGTCCTGCACCTGGGGATCCTCGAACACTTCCTGCAGGTTCAGCACCTGGCCGCACGGCACGCCGAACCGGTTCAGCCGTTCGATCCAGTGGGCGCTGGTGTGCTGACGCGTGCGCGTCTGGATGGCCTCGGTGATCGCGCCACGGTTGCGCATGCGATCGGCGTTCGTCGCAAAGCGCGGGTCGGCGCGCAGCTCGGACAGCTCCAGCGCGTCCAGCAGCTTGTGATAGACGACGTCGTTGCTGGGCGCGATGGCGACCTGCCCGTCGGCCGTCTCGAACAGCCCGTAGGGCGACGCGATGCCGTGATCGTTGCCCGTGCGCGCCGGTAGCCGGCCGTCGGCAAAATAGTTCGACGCCTGAAAGCTCAAGAGGCCGATCATGCTGCCCAGGAGGCTCACGCTGACGCTGTCGCCCTGGCCGGTGCGCTCGCGGCGCAGCAGCGCCGCCACGATGCCCAGCGCGCCATTCATGCCAGCCACCAGATCGCTGATGGGCGGGCCCGCGCGCATGGGCGGCTGGCTTTCCGCGCCATTCAGGCTCATGAACCCGCTCATCGCCTGCGCGATGAAATCGAAGGCCGGCCGGTCGCGATATGGCCCCGTCGTGCCAAAGCCGTTGATGCTGCAATGAATGATGTCGGGCTTGAGCGCCTTGAGCGCTTCGTCGCCCAGGCCCATCTTCTGCATGACGCCCGGGCGGTAGTTCTCGACGATCACATCGCATTCGGCGATCAGGCGCCGCAGCACGGCCTTGCCCTCCTCGCTGTACAGGTCGAGCGTGACGGATTTCTTGTTGCGGTTGTAGTTGGCGAAGTACCAGCTCAGGCCATCGCGTATCACGCCCTGGGCACGCACCGGGTCGCCTTCGCCAGGCGTCTCGATCTTGATGACCTCTGCGCCCATGTCGGCGAGAAGTGAGGTGCAGAACGGGCCCGAGATGATGCGGGTCAGGTCCAGAATGCGGAATCCGGATAAAGGCATGGGTTCTTGTGAATCCAGGGTTGCGGAAATCAGCCGACGGCGGCCACGGCGCCGTCGTAATCGTGCAAGGCAAGCCGCGGCCCGGCCTTCATCACCTGGCCGGACAACGGGCGCTTCATCACCTGTTCAAGATGCCGCGACGCCTGGATCAGCGCTGCCAGGTCAATGCCCGTCTCGATATCCATCTCATGCAGCAGATTGACCGTATCTTCGGTGCAGACATTTCCCGTCGCCCCCGGCGCGAACGGACAGCCGCCCAAGCCGCCCAGGGACGATTCAAAGGACGTGATGCCCGCGTGCAGCCCCTCGACCACATTCACCAGCCCGAGGCCGCGCGTGTTGTGAAAGTGCAGGGAAAAGTCCATGGCTGGAAACGCCGCGCGCAGCCCGTCGACCGTCTTGCGCACCAGCCGCGGCGTCGCCATGCCCGTCGTGTCGCCCAGCGTGACGGCGTCGAAATCCAGGCGGGCAAACTCGGCCACGATGGTCTTTAACGTGGCGATATCGATATCGCCTTCGAATGGACAACCGAAGGCCACCGCGATGGCGCCCTTGCGCCGCATGGGATGGTCCTTTAACAGCGCCGCCACGTCCTCGATATCGCGCAGCGATTGCTCCACGGACCGGTTCAGGTTCTTTCTGTTGTGGCTTTCGCTAGCCGACAGGAACACCACGATTTCATCGGCACGCGATGCAAGCGCGCGTTCCACGCCGCGCGGGTTCGGCGCCAGCGCGCTCAACACCACGCCAGGCCGCTTGTCCGCCAGCGCCAGCAATTCCGCGGCGTCTCGCATCTGCGGCACGGCACGGGGCGACACGAACGAGGTTGCCTCGATGTGGCGCACGCCGGCGGCAATCAATTCATTCAGGATGGCAGCCTTGGTGTCGGTGGGCACGAACTCGGGCTCGCTTTGCAGTCCGTCCCGCAGTCCCACCTCCACGATCTGCACTCGGCTTGGAAGGCTCACTTCTGTCTCCTCGCGCCCGCGCGGCGGGCGGTCCATGGGCTTGAAGCGTCATCTTCCGAGGTCATCCGCCACGGCACAAATCGCGAATCTTCAGCGGGGCATCGCCATTCGCGATGGCTGCGCGCGGCGGCGCCTGCGTTGGCAGTCTGGATTTTGCTGCGCAACATCCGGGTCCGAATCCGGAAAGACCTGCCTCAATTGCCGGAGGCGGCGGCCTCTTGCAGCAGGTGTTCCATCAGCAGCCGGGCTGCGCCGGACAGGGGTTCATTGCTGCGCACGCACAATTTGAGCTGGCGCCGCGCCCACGCGTCCGTCAAAGGGATAATCCTTAGATCGCCGCAATCGAACAGGGACAGCGCCTCCACGGGCACGATGCCGATGCCCAGCTCCCGGCGCACCATCGACACCAGCGCATCGTACGAAGTGACCTGGAACCGCAGCCGCACCGTCCGATTGATGGCCGCCGCCTCGCGCGTGAACAGGTAGTTCGCGGCGCTGCCCCGATGCATGCCGACATGGTCGTATTCCAGCGTGTCGGCAAACGCCACGCGCTCGCGCGCAGCAAGCGGATGAGACCGGTTGACCACCAGCGTCATCACATCGCGCCGGTACGGAAAACTCTGCAGCCCGCTGTCGTCATCGGTCTGGGTATAGATGCCGATATCACTCACGTTTTCCTGCACCGCGCGCGTCACCGCCGAACTGACGTTTTCCTCAAGATCGATCTGCACGCCGGGATGCAGAGCCAGAAAGCGCTGCAGATCTTCCGGCAGAAACTGCGTGATCGACGACAGGTTGGCCGCAATGCGCACGTGCCCGCGCACGCCCGACGAAAAGTCCCGGATCTCGTCCGTGAGGCCGCGCGCCTGATGCAGCAGCGCCCGCGCATGCCGCGCCAACGCGTGCCCCGCGCCCGTTGCTTCCACCCCGCGAGCATGCCGCGTGATCAGCGCCACATCCAGGATGCGTTCCAGTTCAGACAACCGCTTGCTCAGCGCCGACGGCGCAATGTGCTCACGCGTGGCGGCCGCGGCAATGCTGCCTTCTTCGACCACGGCCACAAAGACCTGCAGGCTGTAGAGATCCAGGCGAGGCGCGGATGATCGGATCGATGGGTCGAAAGTCATGGCACGAGCGTACCGTAACGATTCCCGGAAATGCAAAAAGCCCCGATTTCTGGGAAATCGGGGCTTTTATTGGCTGGCCGGTGAGGCCTTGCCGGTATTCTTGGCGGACAGAGGGGGATTCGAACCCCCGATACGCTTTTGACGTATACACGCTTTCCAGGCGTGCGCCTTCAACCGCTCGGCCACCTG
Source organism: Achromobacter sp. GbtcB20 (assembly GCF_019091095.1). Lineage (NCBI taxonomy): Bacteria > Pseudomonadati > Pseudomonadota > Betaproteobacteria > Burkholderiales > Alcaligenaceae > Achromobacter > Achromobacter sp. GbtcB20. The sequence goes on from NZ_JAGXJZ010000023.1 coordinate 75,448, forward strand.
TCCTACTGCATCTTCAGGGGCCTTTTGGTGCTGCTAAAAGACGCTGCTGAAAATGCGAATCCGCGATTCTAGCAGAATGCGCGGCCACACAGCAAGCGGCCATACAAAAAGGGACGCACTACGCGCGTCCCTTCCCCTGCCAACGGCTTTACTTCGACGCCGGCGGGTCCTGCTCCCGGTAGGAGCTGATCGTGCCGTCCGGTTCGGTCTCTTCGAGCCGGACGCGGAATCCCCACAGGCGGGCCAGGTGCTTCATGACCTGTTCGGCGTCTTCGCCCGCCAGCGGCCGGCCGCGGCTTTTCAGGTGGCGCAGCACCAGCGAACGGTCAGTGTCGCGGTTGAAGCGGATGACCTGGATGTCGGGCACCTGGTTGTCGCGGTTGTGCTGTGCGGCAAGCAGGCGGCGAATGTCGCGGTAGCCCTCGTCGTCGTGGATCGCGGCCACTTCCAGCTTGGGGTTGGCCTGATGGTCCGAGATGGCGAAGAAGCGGAACTCGCGGATCAGCCGCGGGGACAGGTACTGCGAGATGAAGGATTCGTCCTTGAAGTTGCGCATGGCGAAGTCCAGCGTCTTCAGCCAGTCGCCGCCCGCAATGTCCGGGAACCAGCGGCGATCCTCGGGCGTGGGCGCTTCGCAGATGCGGCGGATGTCCGACATCATCGCAAAGCCCAGCGCATAGGGATTGATGCCGCCATAGCCGCGCTCGTCAAAGCCGCGCTGGCTGACGACGTTGGTGTGGCTTTGCAGGAACTCCATCATGAAGCCGTCGTTCACCAGCCCCTTGTCATGCAGGCGGTTCAGGATGGTGTAGTGCCAGAACGTGGCCCAGCCTTCGTTCATGACCTTGGTCTGGGTCTGCGGATAGAAATACTGCGCGACCTTGCGCACGATGCGCACCAGTTCCTTCTGCCACGGCGCCAGCTTGGGCGAGTACTTCTCGATGAAGTACAGCAGGTTTTCCTCGGGCTCGGGCGGAAACACGGTTGCCGCAACGCGGGTGTCCTTGTCCGCCTCGATCCGCGGCAGCGTGCGCCACAGGTCGTTGTATTGCAGGCGCGCGTGTTCTTCGCGCTCGGCCTGGCGGGTCGCCTCTTCCTTGTACGAGACCGGCGCGGGCCGCTTGTAGCGATCCACCCCGTGATGCGACAGCGCATGGCAGGAGTCCAGCAGCGACTCCACGGCGTCGATGCCGTAGCGGTCTTCGCAGTCCATCACGTATTTGCGCGCGAAGACCAGGTAGTCCAGCACGCCATCGGCGTCCGTCCATTGCCGGAACAGGTAGTTGCCCTTGAAGAAGGAATTGTGCCCGTAGCAGGCGTGCGCAATCACGAGCGCCTGCATCGGCATGGAATTCTCTTCCATGAGGTACGAGATGCACGGGTTGGAATTGATGACGATTTCGTACGCCAGCCCTTGCATGCCGCGGCGGTAGAACTGCTCGTTGCGGATGAATTCCTTGCCGTAGGACCAGTGGGGATAGCCGATGGGCAAGCCCGCCGATGCGTAGGCATCCAGCATCTGTTCCGAGGTGATGACCTCGATCTGGTTCGGATAGGTGTCCAGGCCATATTCGCGGGCGATCTGCGAGATCGCGTCGTCATAGGTCTGGATCAGTTCGAACGTCCATTCGGAACCCTGCGAAATCGGCACGGCGGCACCGCCCGACCCCGGCTCCGCGAGAGCACCCATGTTGGCGTTCATGCGGTCTCCTTCTTGAACAGGTCGTGGAACACGGGAAAGATCTCGCCGCGGTCGCAGATGCGCCGCATGACGAAATGCGGTTCCAGTTTCTGTTCGTACTCGGCCCACAGGCTACTCTTGCGAGCCTCTTGCGAGTCGGGAATTTCAATGTAGGCGAAGTAGCGCGTCGAGGGCAGCAGATGCTCGGCCAGGAATCGCGCGCTCTTGCCCGCGTCGGCGCCAAACGAGTCGCCGTCGCTGGCCTGCGCCGCATAAACGTTCCATGCGGCCGGCGGGTAGCGCTTTTCCAGGATCTCGCGCATCAGCTCCAGCGCCGACAGCACGATCGTGCCGCCGCTCTTGGGGTCGTAGAAGAAGGTGTGTTCGTCGACTTCCTCGGCGTTGTCGGTATGGCGGATGAAAACCAGGTCGACGTGTTCGTACTTGCGCGACAGGAAGAGATAAAGCAGCGTGAAGAAGCGCTTGGCGAGATCCTTCTTGCCCTCGTCCATGGAGCCGGACACGTCCATCAGGCAGAACATGACGGCGCGCGCCATGGGGATGGCGACCGACACGCGATTGCGATAGCGCAGGTCCAGGTCGTCCAGGAACGGCACACGCGCCAGGCGCTCACGGCAGTCCTCGACGTCCTGTTCCAGTTCGCGCACGCGTGCCGCGGGCGCGCCCGCCGCCTTGGCCTCTTCCAGCGCTTTTTCCGCGTCTTCGAGGTCGGCGCGCGCCTTCACACCGAGCGACACGCGCCGCGCCAGCGACGACTTCAGCGTGCGGCTGATGCTGAGCGTGCTGGGCGAGCCCGTGGTCGTGTAGCCGGCGCGCTGCCACTTCTTCTGGCTGACCTCGCCAAGCTGGTTGCGCGCCAGGTGCGGCAATTCCAGATCCTCGAAAAAGAGGTTCAGGAATTCGGCGCGCGACAGGCTGAAGGTGAACTGGTCCACCGACTCGCCTTCACCCGGCTCGGACCCGCCTTCGCCCTGCCCGCCCTGCGGCCGGTCGAAGGTGTCACCCTTGGCGAATTCGCGATTGCCCGGATGCACCATCTCGCGGTCGCCGCCCGCGCCGTGCCGGAACGTCGGCTCGGAGATGTCGCGGGCGGGCAGGTTGATCTCACCGCCTTGATCCATATCCTGGATCGAGCGGTCACGGATCATCCCGTGCACCGCCTTGCGGATCTGATCCTTGTAACGCCGAAGAAAGCGCTCCCGGTTAACGGCGCTCTTGTTGCGACCGTTAAGACGGCGATCGATCAGTGAATTCATGATTCACCTCGCTCAGGAAGACTTCCTCACACGGAGATACCACTCGCACAGCAGCCTGACCTGCTTTTCCGTGTAGCCCTTCTCCACCATCCGGTCGACGAAGCTCTGGTGTTTCGACTTGTCCTCGGCCGAGGCCTTGGCGTTGAACGAAATCACCGGCAGCAGGTCTTCCGTGTTCGAGAACATCTTCTTCTCGATCACTTCGCGCAGCTTTTCATAGCTGGTCCAGTTCGGATTGCGGCCGCTGTTGTTGGCGCGCGCCCGCAGCACGAAGTTCACGATCTCGTTACGGAAGTCCTTCGGATTGGCGATGCCCGCCGGCTTCTCGATCTTTTCCAGCTCATCGTTCAGCGCGCTACGGTCGAAGCTTTCGCCGGTTTCGGGATCGCGGAATTCCTCGTCCTGGATCCAGCAGTCGGCAAACGTCACGTAGCGGTCGAAGATGTTCTGGCCGTACTCGGAGTAGGACTCCAGGTAGGCGGTCTGGATCTCCTTGCCGATGAACTCCGCGTAGCGCGGCGCGAGGAAGCCCTTGATGAACTCCAGATAGCGCCGGCGGATCTCGTCGGGATAGTCTTCGCGGCCGATGCGTTGCTCCAGCACGTACATCAGATGCACCGGATTGGCGGCCACTTCGGTCTGGTCGTAATTGAAGACGCTGGACAGGATCTTGTACGCGAAACGCGTTGAGACCCCGGTCATGCCTTCGTCGGTGCCCGCATAGTCCTTGTATTCCTGCAGCGCCTTGGCCTTGGGATCGACATCCTTCAGGCTTTCGCCGTCGTAGACCCGCAGCTTGGAATAGATGCTGGAATTCTCGGGCTCCTTCAGGCGCGTCAGCACCGAGAACTGCGCCATCATGTCCAGCGTTCCGGGCGCGCACGGCGCTTCGGACAGCGAGCTGTGATGCAGCAGCTTCTCGTAGATGCGGACCTCTTCGGAAACCTGCAGGCAGTAAGGCACCTTGACGATGTAAATACGGTCAAGGAACGCCTCGTTGTGCTTGTTGTTGCGGAAGGTCTGCCACTCGGATTCGTTCGAGTGCGCCAGGATCGTGCCGTTGAACGGGATGGCAGAGAAGCCTTCCGTGCCCTTGAAGTTGCCTTCCTGGGTGGCCGTCAACAGCGGATGCAGCATCTTGATCGGCGCCTTGAACATTTCCACGAACTCGAGCAGCCCCTGGTTCGCCAGGCACAACCCGCCCGAGTAACTGTAGGCGTCGGGGTCGTCCTGCGAATGGCGATCGAGCTTGCGGATATCCACCTTGCCCACCAGCGACGAAATGTCCTGATTGTTCTCGTCGCCCGGCTCGGTCTTGGCGATGGCGATCTGGCGCAGCACCGAAGGGTTCAGGCGCACGACGCGAAACTTCGAGATGTCGCCGTCGAATTCCTTCAGGCGCTTGACTGCCCACGGCGACATGATGCCGGTCAGGTAGCGCTTCGGAATGCCGTATTCCTTTTCGAGCATGTCGCCGAACCGTTCGGGATGAAACAACCCGAGCGGCGATTCGTTGACCGGCGATCCCTTCAGGGCGTAGATCGGAAAACTTTCCATCAACGCCTTGAGCCGTTCCGCGATGGACGACTTGCCGCCGCCCACCGGCCCGAGCAGATAGAGGATTTGCTTGCGCTCCTCCAGTCCCTGCGCGGCGTGCTTGAAGAACGCGACGATCTGTCCGATCACGTCCTCCATGCCGTAGAACTCCTGGAACGCCGGATAGCGTCGGATGGTCCGGTTGGAAAACAAACGGGAAAGACGTGGGTCGTTGCGCGTATCCACGATCTCAGGTTCGCCGATCGCGGCCAACATGCGCTCAGCGGGGCTGGCGTAGGCCATGGGATCGCGCTTGGCGAGGTTCAGATACTCCTCGAGCGAGAGCTCCGATTCCTGCTCTCTTGCATACTGCGACTTGAAGCCTTCGACGATGTTTTGCACGGAAACCTCCTACAACACGCGAAAAATTCAATACGTCCCTACATGCCCATTGTGCATCAGCGCCTGCGAATTACTAAACAACTTCGCTGTCGGCGTTTTCGGCAGGTCGTTATGTTGCTTTCGCCACACATCAACCATAAGCACGATCGGACCCTTTCTGTTTAGGCTGCACCCCTCGGAAACAAGTTCCATCAGGGTTGCAACGTTGGTGAGCAAATTCGCACAGTCGTTTTCAGCATAGAGCCGCATATAGCGTGCCTGACGCAGCCGCACATGAAATGCTCGGCAATGAAATGACGGAATGAGCGATATCCAATGGATTCTTATGAGCCGGGGATAAACCCGAAGCGTCCGCCATGCGATCGCAGCGAACGTGCTGAACGGCGCTTTGCGTCTTCGTTCAGTGTCGTGCCGGTCGGTGTTGAACTGCGCCGATTCGCGGCACGGGAATCCGTGGTGACGAGGGCGCGCGGCGGCTGTGCGGGGGGTCCGTGAGCGCGTAGCGCCAAGTCATGCGTCTTATGCTAAGCCTGTGACCGTCTCGTGGCAATTCATTTTGTGCGAATTGCGCGTGCGCGTAATCACGCGAAACACGATTGACGCCGCGCATGCCGATGCCGGTCATGCAATACGGCACGTCACATCGGCAGCGCCGCGCCGCCGAGACGCAGGCAGCGCGCGGCTCTACGCGGATTGGCAGCCGCACCCTCGGAGTGCTAGCAGCGGTTTTGCTACGACAGCGCGGGCAGCGCCACGCTTTCCATCAATTGGCGCCACGTGCCGGCGACACGCGCGCGAACACATAGATCCGCACCCACGCGCACGGCATCGGTGAATTCATAACGCCGCGCGGCGTCCAGATGCTCCAGCATCGGCAGGCGCACCATGCCCGCCGCGTCGCCCAGCAGCACCGGCGCCAGATACAGCAGCAGTTCGTCGACGCAGCCAGCGGAAACCAGCGCGCCGCTCAGGCCCGCGCCGGCCTCGACGTGGACCTCGTTGAACTGCTCGGCAGCCATCCAGCGCATCATCGCGGGCAGATCGACACGGCCCGGTTCCGTCCCGGGCAAGCACACGACACGCGCGTTCTTGTCCGCCAGGCGCGCGGCCTTTGCCGCGTCCTCGCGCGCGGTGAACACGATGACCTGCGCGCCGTCGAACAACCGCGCGGTTTCGGGGATCTCGAAACGGCCGTCCACGACGGCCTTGCGCGGCTGGCGCGGCGTCTGGACGTCGCGCACGTTCAATTGGGGATCGTCCTTCTGCACCGTGCCCATGCCCGTCAGGACGACACAACTGCGCGCGCGCCAGCGGTGCCCGTCGGCGCGCGCCTCGGGACCCGTGATCCATTGCGACATGCCGTTATGCAGCGCGCTGCGGCCGTCCAGCGACGCCGCCATCTTCATCCACACCCACGGCAGGCCGCGGCTCATGCGCGAGATGAAGCCGGCGTTCACCGCCAGCGCCTCTTCGCGGCAAACGCCCGTCGTCACCGCGATGCCGGCGTCGCGCAGGCGCGCCAGCCCCTGGCCGTTCACCAGCGGATTCGGATCGCCCATTGCGACCACCACGCGCGCCGGCCGCGCCGCCAGCACCGCATCCACGCAAGGCGGCGTGCGGCCGAAATGGCTGCAGGGCTCCAGCGTGACGTACAACGTGGAACCTGCCACGGATTCGCCACGCGACTGCGCGTCGCGCAGCGCGCAGATTTCGGCATGCGGGCCGCCTGGCGGCTGCGTCGCGCCTTCGCCAAGCACGCGGCCGTCGCGCACGATGACGCAGCCGACCCGGGGGTTGGGCGCGGTGGTCGTCATGACGGTCTGCGCCAGCGCCAGCGCGCGTCGCATCCAGAAAAGGTCGTCGGAGTCGCGGGAAATGTCCATGCCGGCGATTGTATGTCCGCCGGCGCCGTCCCGCCCGGCTTTGCCCCCGTGCCGCCGCGCCAAGATACGGATGTCCGTTTTGGGCCGTACGTAGTCTCGGATCGCGCTCGCCGCCGAGCCGGTTCGGAGTAAAAATAGCGCCGTACCCCTTGAATCCTTGGCCAGGAGGCCCGGAAATGAAACAGGCACTTATCGTTATCGACGTACAAGACTCTTTCCGCCAACGTCCGTTTTGGGACGAATCGGAGTATCCCGCGTTCATTTCGCAGATTCAGGCCCTGATCGACGGCGCCCAGGCCCAGGACATTCCAGTGCTGCAGGTGTTTCACACCAGCCCGTCCGATGATCCCGCGAACCCCTTTTCGCTCGCCTCCGGACACGTCAAGACGTTGAAGGAACTGCGTATTGCTCCGACCGCGGTGTTCCACAAGACGGTCCATTCGTCGCTCTACGCGAAGGATGAAACCGGCGCCACGTTGCACGACTGGCTGCTCAAGCACGGCATCGAAGGCATCATCGTGGCTGGTATCCGCACCGAACAATGCTGCGAAACCACGTCGCGCCATGCCAGCGATGCCGGCTTCAAGGTGGTCTTTCCGACTGACGCCACGCTGACCTTCGCGATGCAAAGCCCGTCGGGCAGGACCTACACGCCGGCCGAGATCCGCGATCGGACCGAGCTGGTGCTGCAAGGCCGTTTTGCCCGCATCGTCCGCGCCGCCGACGCGCTGGCCGTGTAACGCGCAGGCGGGAGGCGCAGATGGTTCCGGTGTACTTCGTGGTGCCGCGCGGCATCGTCCTCCTGGACCTCGCCGGTCCGGCAGAGGCCTTCCGTGTGGCCAACAAGCTGTGCCCGGGCACATTCACCCAGCATTTCTGCAGCCCCTCCCGCGACGTCGAAAGCGGCATTCCCGGCCTGCACCTGGCGCGCTTGCAGCCCCTGCCGGCCGTGCTGCCGGCAAACGCGCTGGTCATCGTCTCGGGCGTGGTGGGCAAGCACACGCGCCTGGACGATGAGGACGCGCGCGCCATCGTGGCGTGGCTGGCTGCCCGGCATCCGGCCGACGGCTTCACCTTGATGACGGTCTGTGCGGGCGCGCTGTTCGCGGCTGCGGCGGGGCTGACGCGGCAGCGCGAATGCACCACCCACCACACGTGCCTGGAACAGCTTGCCGCCCTTGACCCCACCGCGCGCCTGCAGGACAACCGCATCTTCGTCGAGGACGGAAACCTCGTCAGCAGCGCGGGCATCACGGCGGGGATCGATCTGGCGCTGCACATGGTGGCGCGCCATTGCGGCCCGCGCGTGGCCAGCGAGGCGGCGCGCGACATGGTTGTCTACCAGCGCCGCGCCGGCTCGGACTCGGCCCTGTCGCCGTGGCTGGATCATCGCAGCCATATGCATCCCGGCGTGCACCGGGTGCAGGATGCCGTCATCCGCGATCCCGCCGCCCCCTGGTCGGCCCAGTCGCTGGCGGACCAGGCGCACACCAGTGCTCGGCACCTGACGCGCCTGTTTCGCGAGCACGCGGGGTGCACGCCGATGGATTACCTGTATCAGATCCGCGTGGCGCTGGCTCGCGACCTGCTGCGCGACACCCGGCTGGACCTGGAACGCGTGGCGGAGAAGTCGGGATTTGGATCGGCGCAGCACATGCGCCGCGTGTGGCGCAAATTCCAGCCGCTGACGCCCAGCCTGATGCGCGGGGCGCCCGGCTAGTCCTTGCGCAACTTGCCCGGCAGCAGCGGGCCCTGCATCTCGCGGATGGCTTCGACAAATTCACCGATGTCCTCGAAGCTTTTGTAGACCGAGGCGAAACGCACGTAGGCCACCTTGTCCAGCTTGCGCAGCTCGTTCATGACGAGCTCGCCGATATGTTCGGACGGCACCTCGCGCTGGCCGCTGGCCAGCAATTGCTCTTCGATCCGGGCGACGGCGGCATCCACGTCCTCCGTGCTGACGGGACGTTTGCGCAGCGCTAGGCTCAGGCTTGCGCGCAGCTTGACGGGATCATATTCGCTGCGGCTGCCATTGCGCTTGACGATCGACGGCATGGCAAGCTCCACCCGTTCGTAGGTGGTGAACCGCTTGTCACAGGACAGGCAGCGGCGGCGACGGCGGATGGCGTCGCCCTCTTCGGAGACCCGGCTGTCGACAACCTGCGTTTCGGCATTGCCGCAAAATGGACACCGCATGTGTGATCCCTAAAGGCGCTGGTGGCAATAATTGAGCATATTGTAACGACGGGCATGATGCAAAGCGTCAATTCGGACGACTGCCCTGCCGCGGCCGCCTGGCCGATTGCCAGGCAGGACGCCGCCTGCATGCCCAAAAAGAACAAGGGACGGCGTCTTGCGAAACCGTCCCTTTGCCCGATTCCCGTTCGCGGCATGGCCGCGCCCGGGTCGCCCGCTTACTTCTTGCCGTAAACCGGCAGGCGCGAGGTCAATTCATTGACCTTGGCGCGCACGGCGGCGATGTTGGCTTCGTCGCGCGGGTTGTCCAGCACGTCGGCGATCAGGTTGGCCGTCAGTTCGGCGTCGGCTTCGGTGAAGCCGCGGGTCGTCATGGCCGGCGTGCCCAGGCGGATGCCGCTGGTCACGAAGGGCTTTTCCGGATCGTTCGGGATGGCGTTCTTGTTGACCGTGATGTGGGCCTGGCCCAGCACCGCTTCGGCTTCCTTGCCCGTGATGCCCTTGGAACGCAGGTCCACCAGCATGACGTGGCTCTCGGTACGGCCCGAGACGATACGCAGGCCACGCTTGACCAGCGTGTCGGCCAGCACCTTGGCGTTCTTGACGACTTGCTGCGCGTAGTCCTTGAACCCGGGTTCCAGCGCTTCCTTGAAGGCCACGGCCTTGCCGGCGATGACATGCATCAGCGGACCGCCCTGGATGCCGGGGAAAATCGCCGAGTTGATGATCTTCTCGTGCTCGGCCTTCATCATGATGACGCCGCCGCGCGGGCCGCGCAGCGACTTGTGCGTCGTCGAGGTGACGAAGTCGGCGTGCGGGACCGGGTTGGGGTAGGCGCCGCCAGCAACCAGGCCGGCGTAGTGGGCGATGTCGACCATGAACAGCGCGCCGTTTTCACGGGCGATGCGGGCCATGCGTTCGAAATCGATGTGCAGGGCGTAGGCCGACGCGCCAGCCACGATCAGCTTGGGCTTGTGTTCCTTGGCCAACTGCTCGACCTGGTCGTAGTTCAGGACTTCGTTTTCGTCCAGACCATAGGAGATGAAGTTGTACAGCTTGCCCGAGGCGTTGACCGACGCGCCGTGCGTCAGGTGGCCGCCTTCGGCCAGGCTCATGCCGAGCACGGTGTCGCCCGGCTTGAGGACCGCCATGTACACGCCCTGGTTTGCCTGCGAACCCGAGTTGGGCTGCACGTTGGCGGCTTCGGCGCCAAAGATCTGCTTCAGGCGGTCGATGGCCAGCTGTTCGACCACGTCCACGTATTCGCAACCACCGTAGTAGCGCTTGCCCGGGTAGCCTTCGGCGTACTTGTTCGTGAGCTGCGTGCCCTGCGCTTCCATGACGGCGGGGCTGGCGTAGTTCTCCGAAGCGATCAGCTCGATGTGCTGCTCTTGGCGCTGGTCTTCCTTCTGGATGGCGGCCCAAACGTCCGGGTCAGCCTTGGACAAGGTGAGGTTGCGGTCAAACATGACGGGGGTTTCCTGAGGCGGTAATGGAAAAGAAACGGCAGATAAGAAAACGGCGTCGGGCGGGTAAACCCGGAGAATGCTGAGTAGTTTACCCCGTCGCGCGGGATCATTTGCGCTTAAAACCACCGGAACCGCGCCAAATTCCGGCGCACGGGCGCGAAAACCACGGCTTGCCCACGCGGCCGGAAACGGCACTCATGCCGACTTGAGAAAGTTTCATGCAAGGGTGTTCACGCCACGGCCAACGGGGTGTCCGGCCGCGCCGCGGCCTTGCCGCCATGAAAAATCTATGGTCAGCCCGATTTTTGCAAGCGGGTTTGTGTTGGCGTAAATTGGGCTTTGCTCAAATCTATTCGG
>NZ_JAGXJZ010000230.1:0-463 GCF_019091095.1 Achromobacter sp. GbtcB20
TGTCGTGTCCGAAGGAGCAGCTCGGCTGGGTGCAAACCGCGCTCAAAAAGCACAGTTCTCGCATCATTGCACGGGACTTGAGCCAAGGAATTGCCACGCAGGCGCAGGCCGATGCTGGACAAGCGCTGTCGCTCGACCTCGGAGGTTTCCTCAAGTCATGAGCACCGTCGCCACCTACTCGTACACGCACTCGGTTACCTATGTGACCGACAACATCCTCAAGAGCTTGAAAGACATCATCCTGCTCAGTGGGCTGGACCCCGAGCACTTCGCGGATCGCTGGGAGAGCAATACCCGAGCCATCAAGACGTGGCTCGGGACCGGTGATCTGCGCAAGGTGATTCTGGAGATCTACAACCCGGCAACCGACAAACTCGTGACCCGATGGGATATCGACATCGTGTATGGGTGGTCCGATGGCGACGGCAGCTTCTGGACAGATAGCGAGCAGTTGAAGTACGCG
>NZ_JAGXJZ010000231.1:0-461 GCF_019091095.1 Achromobacter sp. GbtcB20
CGGCCGTATTCGTCGGTGTAGATCTCTTCATTGGGTGGGCCGACCACTACGGCGTTCTGCGGTCCGTCGATGCGGGGTTGGGGCAATGGCTCTGCGCGCCACTCGGCGTCGTCCGGTACCAATTCAGCCTCGTAGTGGTAGTGAGTCCCTGACGCGGAATCGGCGCTTTCTTCGGCCTGGCTCGTGTGTTGGATGCCGCGGTGGACGATGCGGACCGGTCGCCATCCGCGATTCATGTCCTCGCGTGGGTGCCCGGCCAGCGTGAAGGAGATGCCAGGCTGCAAGCGTGGGTCGTCGCCTTCGACCAAGGCGATGCGCGCATCGCGTCGGTGTCCGCGCAGGCGATTCTCGGCGAAGGGCTTGCCGGCCTCGTCGAACTTGGCGCGGGCGGGGTAGTCGTAGCGCTCGTAGCGGCGGCCTTGATGGTCCAGGTCGCGCCCATCGCGGCTGTGCTGGTGGGT
>NZ_JAGXJZ010000232.1:0-461 GCF_019091095.1 Achromobacter sp. GbtcB20
ACCCACCAGCACAGCCGCGATGGGCGCGACCTGGACCATCAAGGCCGCCGCTACGAGCGCTACGACTACCCCGCCCGGGCCAAGTTCGACGAGGCCGGCAAGCCCTTCGCCGAGAATCGCCTGCGCGGGCATCGGCGCGACGCGCGCATCGCCTTGGTCGAAGGCGATGACCCGCGCTTGCAGCCTGGCATCTCCTTCACGCTGGCCGGGCACCCACGCGAGGACATGAATCACGGATGGCGACCGGTCCGCATCGTCCACCGCGGCATCCAACACACGAGCCAAGCCGAAGAAAGCGCCGATTCCGCGTCAGGGACTCACTACCACTACGAGGCTGAATTGGTACCGGACGACGCCGAATGGCGCGCAGAGCCATTGCCCCGGCCCCGCATCGACGGACCGCAGAACGCCGTAGTGGTCGGCCCACCCAATGAAGAGATCTACACCGACGAATACGGCCG
>NZ_JAGXJZ010000233.1:0-460 GCF_019091095.1 Achromobacter sp. GbtcB20
TGGTCGAGCTGCACCGCTGCGCCGCCATTCCCGGCCTGCGCCGCGGCATCAAGCTTCACTTCGGCAATTCGGACGTCCAGCTCGAGAAGCCGGCCCACCTCGCACGCCTGCGCGAGGTCTTCGCCGCCGCCAACGCCAAGGGCATGGCGATCGTGGTCCACCTGCGCGCGAGCATCGGCAAGCGGCGTCCCTACGGCGAAGAACAGGCGCGGATCTTCCTCGAGCACCTGCTGCCGGCGGCGCCCGGCGTCGTGGTGCAGGTCGCGCACCTGGCCGGCGCCGGGCCCGGTTTCGAGGATCCGCCGGCGCGCGCGGTGCTGGGCGTGCTGGCCGCGGCCATGGCGCGGGGCGCGCCGCAGACCCGCAATCTGTGGTTCGACGTGGCCTCGGTCGCCGACCGCGACCTGAGCCCGGATGCTGCCGCCCTGATGGCGCGGCTTATCCGGCAGATCGGCCTCGG
>NZ_JAGXJZ010000234.1:0-460 GCF_019091095.1 Achromobacter sp. GbtcB20
CATTTGAAGGCGGGCCGCGCACGCACTGCCGCAAAAATGGTTAACATCTGGTCTTTGCAACTAAACATGAAGGGGGAGAAATGGCAACGAAGAAAATCGCCGTCGTCGTCGGCAGCCTGCGCAAAGAGTCGTTCAGTCGCAAGATCGCCCAGACCATGATCAAGCTGGCCGAGGGCAAGCTCGACATGGAAATCGTCGAGATCCGCGACCTGCCGATGTATAACGAGGACGACGAAACGGCGACCCCGCCGCACGCCTTCACCGAGTTCCGCAACCGCATCCGCGCGGCCGACGGCGTGCTCTTCATCACCCCCGAATACAACCGCTCGGTGCCCGCGGCCCTGAAGAACGCGATCGACCTCGGCTCGCGCCCCTACGGCAAGGCCGCCTGGACCGCCAAGCCCTGCGCCATCGTCAGCCAGTCGCCGGGCGCGCTGGGCGGATTCGGCGCCAACCACCA
>NZ_JAGXJZ010000235.1:0-456 GCF_019091095.1 Achromobacter sp. GbtcB20
GCCGTGAATCCTCAATGAGCTGCAGCCATCAATGCTGTGCAGAATGGCCTTTACGCTTTGGTGGAGTGCTGGATGCAGCCACGGGCTGAGGGTTATCCTTTGGATCGCCTGCAAGTTGATAGGTAGTTCAAAAGATGCTCGTTCCTCACGCGACTGCCAGAGCAAGCGCACCTCACTTTCTTGGGAGTATGGATAGCGTTTGAGGAAAGGCAAGCTATGCCGATCAATAGGAGTGCTACGGATATCGCTGATCTTTACGTACTCTACTTCTTTCATCTGCAGATCGGGAACTCCAGAAATTGAGGGTTGGAGATGCTGCTCATCAAATGTGATGCGAACACCAGAAGATGTTGGAGCAAAGACGCGCCAGTGGTGATACGTGTTGGTTTGCACTGAAAACTGACCCGGCGTTTGCATCGAAAACTGACCCAGCCCTAATTTGATTGGGTCAGGGTT
>NZ_JAGXJZ010000236.1:0-456 GCF_019091095.1 Achromobacter sp. GbtcB20
GAGAACCGCGAGGAAATCGGGCGCCGCCTGGCCGAGGAGCGCGGCATGACCCTGATTCCGCCCTACGACCACCCGGACGTGATCTGCGGCCAGGGCACGGCCGCGAAGGAACTGTTCGAAGAGGCCGGCGAACTCGACGTGCTGCTGGTGCCGCTCGGCGGCGGCGGCCTGCTGGCCGGCAGCGCGCTGGCGTCCATGGGCCTGTCGCCCGCGTGCAAGGTGATCGGCGTCGAGCCGGAAGCCGGCAACGACGGCCAGCAATCGCTGCGCAAGGGCGAGATCGTCCACATCGGCGTGCCCGACACCATCGCCGACGGCGCCATGGTGACCCACGTCGGCGTACACAATTTCGAGGTGATCCGGCGCCGCGTCGACGACATCGTCACCGTCAGCGACGCCCAGCTGGTCGAGACCATGAAATTCTTCGCCGAGCGCATGAAGATGGTGGTCGAGCCG
>NZ_JAGXJZ010000237.1:0-451 GCF_019091095.1 Achromobacter sp. GbtcB20
GTCGCGCTTCGGGATGGTCAGGTTCATGCTGGCCGCGCAATGCGCCGAGGGCGAGGAGCTGCCCTCGCCCACCCTGCTGGCGCGCACGGTGCAGGTGTTCTGCCGCCGCTTCCAGCACGACCGCAACTTCGCCGCGAATACCAGCCAGGCCCTGCACAACACCGGCTGGCACCGGTTGGAAAAGGTGTACAGCTTCCTGCGTTTCTGAGCCGGGCACTGCCGAAAAAAAAGCCATCCGCAAGGATGGCTTTTTCGTTGGCGCTTTTACGCATGGCCAGCGGCGCGGCGCCGTCCGGACAGGCCTGCCGTCAGTAGCCGCTGTTGGCCGCCAGCGCCGCCAGCTGCTGGCTGAGATGACTGTTCATGTTCTGCATGTTCGTCATCATGGTGTCGAGCGAGGTGAACTGCGCGCGGTAGCGCTTCTCGGTCTGCTCCAGCTGCAGCGTCATCC
>NZ_JAGXJZ010000238.1:0-450 GCF_019091095.1 Achromobacter sp. GbtcB20
CCGTTTCGCCGCAGGCCTGCTCGCCCGCGGCCGGGCCGAAGGTGCAGATCCCATCCTGCAGCAGCGTCGCGACGTCGCGCTGGGTCGCCGGGTTCTGCCACATCTCGACGTTCATCGCCGGCGCCACCAGCAGCGGCACGCCCTGCGGACGCGCCAGGCACAGCGTGGAGAGCAGGTCGTCGCAGACGCCGTGCGCGAGTTTGCGGATGAAGTCGGCCGAGCAGGGCGCGATCAGCACCGCGTCGGCGCCGCGCGTGAGGTCGATGTGCGCCATGTTGTTGGGCATGCGCGGGTCCCACTGGTCCAGCCAGACCGGGTTGCCGGACAGCGCCTGCAGCGTCACCTGGCCGATGAAGTGGGTCGCGGCCTCGGTCATCGCGACGTGCACCCTGGCGCCCTGCTTGACCAGCGCGCGGCACAGTTCCGCGGCCTTGTAGCAGGCCACGCCCC
>NZ_JAGXJZ010000239.1:0-446 GCF_019091095.1 Achromobacter sp. GbtcB20
TCCCTCTCCCTTGATGGGGAAGCTGAAGCGGCTGGTGCCCAGCTTTTCCAGGCCGAGGTCGAAGGAAACGCTGCCGGCGCGGCTGTAGTCGGTGATCGTGTTGCCGGCCGACAGCTCCGAAGTCAGGAGGACGGCGGCCTGGCTCGATGCGGCCAGCGTCATCGCGGCGGCGAACGCGAGGATGGATTTGGTGATGGTCATGGTGCTCCCCTTGTCTAGGTGTGCTTAGGTATGTGCAATTACAGCGGGCCTTTGGCCCAGGGACCGGTGATCGCGAAGGTGATGCCCGGCGTCTGGATGTTGACGAACAGGTAGCGGCCGGGCGGGTCGAAGCAGGCGCCGGCGAACACGTTGCCGCGATGGTCGCCCGACAGCGTGACCAGCTTGTTCGCGCCCTCCAACTGGGCGGCGCTGAGCACCACGTTGTTCTTGGCGAAGATGTAGGC
>NZ_JAGXJZ010000024.1:0-75311 GCF_019091095.1 Achromobacter sp. GbtcB20
CGGCGCGGGTGCCGGGACCGGCGCTGGCGCCTCGGCGGGTTGCCCCGCGCCCGTGCCAGCGGCGCCCGCCTCCTGCGGCGCCCCTTGCGCCGACGCGCGGCGTTTGCGCTTGGCGTCCGCTTCCTTCTGGGCCATGGCCGTCAGCTCGGCGGCCAGCGATTCCGATTTGCCCGTGGCCGCCCACGCGGCCGCATCCTGCCCCTTCGTGTCCTGCGTGGTGACGTCGGCCCCGGCCCGGATCAGCAATTCGACCATGGGTTTGCGGCCAGACAGCGCCGCCATCATGAGCGGCGTCTCGCCATTGGGCGCCGGCGCGTTGACCATCGCCTTGTTCGCGAGCAGCAGGCGCGCCATTTCCATCTGCCCCTTGGAGGCGGCGTAATGCAGCGGCGTCCATCCCAGGCGGTTGACCTGCGCGCCACGCGCGATCAGCTTCTTGGCGCGCTCGGTCTGGCCGGCGATGGCCAGGTACATCAGCGGCGTCTCGCCCGCCGGGTTCTCGGCATTGACGTCGGTGCGCTTGTCCGCGGCGAGCACGTCAAACACCTTCCAGGCGTTGTCCACGACCGCGCGCATGATGGCCGGCTGTCCATTCTTGTAGCGCACGTTGGGATCCGACCCTTGTGCGAGCAGATCGCGGATGTCGTCGGGGTAATCGTTGGCGACGTAGACCCACCAGTCGCCCGGATTGGCCGCTTGCACGGTCGGCGCGGCCAGACCGATGGCCAGCGCAAGCAGGCCGGCGCGGCTGCACGTCAGAAGGGCTTTGTGAGCGGAGGCAATGCGGATGGCCATGGCTGTCCTAGGATGCAGATTCAAAAAATCGGGCCGACCTATTTCTTCACCTTGCTGAAAAGCTTGAAGAAATTGTCGGTGGAAGCGTGGGCGACCTCAGCTGCCGTGATGCCGCGCAGGTCCGCGATCTTTTCGGCCACATGGATCACCTTGGACGGATCGTTGAGCTTGCCGCGAAACGGCACCGGGGCCAGGTAGGGCGAATCGGTTTCGATCAGCAGCCGGTCCAGCGGGACCTTGGCGGCCACTTCATGCACGATCTGCGCATTCTTGAACGTCACGATGCCCGACAGCGAAATGTAGAAGTTCTGGTCCAGCGCGGCCTGCGCCACTTCCCACGTCTCGGTGAAGCAGTGCATCACGCCGCCCGCCTCGGCCGCCTTTTCCTCGCGCAGCATGCGCACGGTGTCCTCGGCGGACGATCGCGTATGCACGATGAGCGGCAGGCCGGCGTCACGCGCGGCGCGGATATGGCGGCGGAAACGTTCGCGCTGCCAATCCAGCGGTTCGGACAGACGGTAGTAGTCCAGCCCGGTTTCGCCGATGGCCACGACCTTTGGGTGTTCTGCCAGCCGCACCAATTCCTCGGGCGTCGGGTCCGGCGTGTCCTCGTAGTCGGGGTGCACGCCCACCGAGGCCCACAGGCGGGGCTGCGGCTCGACCAGCGACATCAGCCCGGGCCATTCCGGCATGTTGACGCTGACGACGAGCGCGTGCGTGACCTGATTGGCCGTCATGCGGTCAAGAATGGCCGGCAGATCGTTGGCAAGCTCGGGGAAATTCAGATGACAGTGGGAATCGACGTACATGGTGAGTGTGGTGTTGCGAGCCGGGGCGCGTCGCGAAGCGAAGCAAAGCGCCGCCGGATCAAGGACTTACGCCTGGCAGGATAGCACCACGCGCTGCAGGGTGGCGTGGGCGAACAGCTTGGCGTTCAAGGGGTGCGTGGCCAGCGCGCGCTGGCGCGTCAGCCAGCGGGCGGCCTCGGCCACGCGGGCAGGATGCATGCGGGCGGCCACCTGCGCCACACCGGCCGCCAGCGACGGAAAATAGCGCACCGGCGCGCCGGCGCTGGCCAGCATCAGATCCGTGTACAGCCGTTGCAGGGCATCGATCCATTCTGGCGCGGCCACTTTCTCCAGCGCTTCGGCCAGCGTGCCCACGTCGGGCGTCTGCCCCTTGGCCAGCGGGTTGACCAGCTGGCCCAGCCACGCCGGACAGGCGGATTCGCCGGATTGCGCCAGGCGCAGCGCCGCCAGCGGCGCGCCCCCCGCCGCGGCCAGCCATTCGCGCGCGGGCTCGACGTTCTGGTCGCGCAGCCACTGCAACGCCGTATCCGCATCAGGCGCGGGCAGCGGCAAGCGGCGGCAGCGCGACACGAGCGTGGGCAGCAACCGGTCCGGCGCGTCCGCGACCAGCAGGAATACCGTATGGGGAGGCGGTTCTTCCAGCACCTTGAGCAAGGCGTTGGACGACACGACATTGAGCGCATGGGCCGGGTACAGCAACGCCACGCGCCAGCCGCCGCGGTGCGTGGCGGTGTTGAACCAGGACTCCAGCGAACGGATCTGGTCGATGCGGATTTCCTTGGACGGCGCGCGCTTGGCGGCGCCTGTCGCCGGCTCGGCGTCTTCGGCCTGTTCGGCGGCGTCCGCGCCCTCTTCCACGGCCACTGCCTCGGGACGGATGCGGCGCAGGTCGGGATGGTTGCCGCTGGCGAACCACGCGCAGGCGGCGCAGTGGCCGCAGGCCAGCCCGTTTTCAGGCGTTTCGCACAGCAGGCTGGCCGCCGCCGCGATGGCGAAATCAAGCTTGCCGATGCCGGCCAGCCCATGCACCAGCCAGGCATGCGCAAAGCGGTCGCGATTGCCCAGCCAGGCGCGGGCCGTGTCCATCTGCCAGGGGTGAAACTGGGGCGCGCTCATGCGGGAATGGCCAACAGCTCGCGCAGGCCGGCTTCCAGGTCGGCGCGGATCTCGGGGATGGCGCGCGTCGAATCGACGACACGGATGCGGTCCGGATCGGCCTTTGCGCGGGCATGGTAGGCCTCGCGGGTGCGCTCGAAGAACGCCGCGCCCTCGCGCTCGAATCGATCGGGTTCGCGCGCGTCTGCCAGGCGCGCCCGGGCGACTTCCAGCGGCACGTCGAAGAGCCAGGTGCGGTCCGGCCGGCCGGCATGCATCCAGGCTTCCAGAACCGCCACGCGCTCGGCGCCCAGGCCGCGGCCGCCGCCCTGGTAGGCGTAGCTGGCGTCGGTATAGCGGTCGCAGACGACCCACGCGCCGCGCGCCAGCGCAGGCTCGATCACCTGGCGCGAATGTTCGCATCGCGCTGCGAACATCAGCAGGGTTTCCGTATCCAGCCCCATCGGATCGTTCAGGACCAACGCGCGCAGCTTCTCGCCCAGCGGCGTGCCGCCGGGCTCGCGGGTGGACACGACCTCAAGGCCCTGCGCGCGCAGGAAATCCGCGATCCAGACGGTGTGCGTGCTCTTGCCCGCGCCGTCCACGCCCTCCAGCGTAATGAAACGTCCGCGTGAGGTCATTGATCTTGTCCTTGTGCTGATTCGGGTTCGGGCGCTGCCGAGGCCGCCGGCGCGGGGGTGGGCGCAGGCGTGGGTGTGGGGTTGGACCGCTGACCAAGAATGTAGCGGGCCACGTTGCGGTTGTGTTCGGACAGGTTGGCCGAGAACTCGCTGGTGCCGTTGCCCCGGGACACGAAATAAAGAAACTTGTGCTGCTCGGGCTGCACGGCGGCCAGCAAGGCCGCCCGGCCGGGCGCGGCAATCGGCGTGGGCGGCAGGCCCGGCCGCGTGTAAGTATTCCAGGGCGTGTCGGTCTGCAGGTCGCGCTTGCGGATGCGGCCCTGGTAGGCCTCGCCCATGCCGTAGATCACCGTGGGATCGGTCTGCAGCAGCATCCCGATCTTCAGCCGGTTGGTGAACACGCCCGACACGCGCCGGCGCTCCGGGCCATGGCCGGTTTCCTTTTCGATGATGGAGGCGAGCACCAGTGCTTCATAGGGCGTGGACACCGCCACGTCGGGCTGGCGCTTGTCCCAGGTGTCGTTCAGGATGCGCTGCCCTTCCTGGTAGGCGCGGCGCAGCAGGTCGAAATCCGTGCTGCCGGGCGTGAAGACGTAGGTATCCGGAAAGAACAGGCCTTCCGGGTGTTTGATGGTCGATCCCAGCCGCTCCATCAGTTCTTCATCGCTGACATCGCCCAGCGTCTGCTTGACGTCGGGGTTCTCGCGCAGCGCCTGGCGGATCTGGCGATAGGTCCAGCCTTCCAGAAAGGTGATCTGGCGCTGCGTCATGTCGCCGCGGGCCAGGCGTTCGAGCAGCAGCCAGGGCGTGTCGCCATTGAGCGCCTGGTAGCCGCCCGCCTTCATCAGCTTGTCGCGCTCGGACAGGCGCGCCATCCACACGAAACCCGGTTCCCACATCGGCACGCCGGCGGCATTGAGCGCGCGCGCGACGGTGCGCGGGCTGCTGCCCGGATCCACCACAAAGTCGATCTTGTCGGACGACAGCGTCATCGGGCGGTGCATCCAGGTATAGGCGGCGCCCACCGCGCCGCCCACGGCCAGGACGATGAGCAACAGGAACCACAGGACGAAATTTCGGAGTCGCATCTTCATAAGTGTCGGAAGTTTAATGGATCGCGGGCCGCAGCCGTGACACAACCGGGGCCGGATCGCGCGGCGCGCCCCTTTGCGCATCGGGGACATGCCCGGGCCAGCCGGGGAACACGGCTATCATCAGCACTTTGATGACGCGATAACTCCCGCCGCCATGCACGCCTATTACGCTTCGATTCCTGTCCGCGCCGAAGGTTGCGCGCAATGCGCTCCGCTGGAAGATCTGGCGGTCTTCACTGCTTCGGGCGCCGACGCCCTGTCCTTCCTGCACGGCCAGCTCACGCAGGACGTCACGGGCCTGCCCCAAGACGCCGCGCGATTGGCCGGCTATTGCACCGCCAAGGGCCGTCTGCTGGCCACGATGGTCATGTGGCGCGGCGCCGGCGATACCGACGACGCCCCCCAGTTCTACGGCTTGGTCCGCCAGGACCTGTCCCAAGCACTGATCAAGCGCCTGTCCATGTTCGTCCTGCGGGCCAAGGCCAAGCTAGCCGCCGCGCCGCTGCACGTGGCCGGCGTGCAGGCCACCCCGGAACAGGCTGCCGCGCTGGAAGCGGTGGCGGGCGCGCTGCCGCGCGCCACGTGGCAGCGCGCCGACCTGCCGTCCGGCACCTGGATCGTCGCGCCGTCGGCAGACGACCGCCTGCGCTGGTGGTGGATTGCCTCTGACGAGCAGTTGGCACAGTCCGCCGCGCTGACCCAGGCCCTGGGCCTGGCCTCGGCGCAGCAATGGCAGGCGGCAGACCTGGCGGCTGGCATCCCCTGGATCGCCGCGGCCACGCAGGACGTCTTCATTCCGCAGACGGTCAACCTGGACCTGATCCAGGGGGTCAGCTTCACCAAGGGCTGTTATCCCGGGCAGGAAGTGGTGGCGCGCAGCCACTACCGGGGCACCGTCAAGCGGCGCATGGCGTTCGGCACCGTTGCCGACGTCAGCCTGCAGGGCCCGGCGCTGACAGGGGTGGACGTGTTCGATGCCACGCAACCGGGCGAGGCCATTGGCCGCGTGGTGCAGGCCGCCAGCGATGCCGGCGTGGTGTCGGTGCTGTTCGAAACCACCCTGGCCGCACTGCCCGAGGGCGATCTGCGTCTGGCCAGCGCCGACGGTCCGCGCATCGCGCCCGCCCCCCTGCCCTACGCCATCAATCCCTGACCCTGCTGCACCCGTGCGCGCCAATCGTGGCGCGCACGAATCTGGCGTTCGTCTTCAGACCGCCACGCCGAACAGCGCCCCCACGCCCGCCGTCACCGCCATGGCCACCGCGCCCAGCACCGTGACGCGCAGCGCGGCGGGCAACTTTGGCGCACCGCCCGCCTTTGCGGACATGGTGCCCAGCGCCGCCAGACAACAGACCGATGCGCCGATCACCCACATGATCAGGGGCGGTCCGGGCGATACCGCCGCCACGGCGAGCGGCACGGCGGCCCCGCCGGCAAACGACGCCGCCGACGCCAACGCCGCCTGGACCGGCCGCGCGCGATTGTGCAGCGAAATGCCCAGCTCGTCGCGGGCGTGCGCATCCAACGCATCATGGCTGGTGAGCTGGCGCGCCACCTGCTCGGCCAAGTCGCGGGTCAGCCCGCGATCGACGTAGATGTCGACCAGTTCCGCCAGTTCTTCGCCGGAGTTGCGCTTGAGCGAGCGCTGTTCAAGCCGCAGGTCCGCGGCTTCGGTGTCGGCCTGCGTGCGCACGGACACGTACTCGCCCGCCGCCATCGACAGCGCGCCGGCCACCAGGCCGGCCAGTCCGGAAGTGAGAATGGCGCCGTGCGAGGCTTGGGCAGCCGCGACGCCGGTGATGAGGCTGGCCGTGGAGACGATACCGTCGTTGGCGCCCAGCACTGCGGCGCGCAGCCAGTTGCTGCGGAAAATTCTGTGGTGTTCTTTTGCTGGCATTGCTGGAAAACCCATGCAACGCGTGACGGGCGCCGGGCATGCGGGGCGATGGCCCCGGCATGCCCCGGCAGCGTTCATCGCGGCGTCACGCGCACCGCGGTGAGCAAGCCTATCACGCACAGCGTGGCTTGTTCGCCGTCGTGCGCAAACATCTCCACCTGGCAGACCGAAAGACGCTTGCCCGGCTTGACCACGCGGCCGGTCGCGACGAACCGGTCGCCTTTGGCGGGCGCCAGAAAGTTCATCTTGAATTCGGACGTCAGCACATCCTCGCCCGGTCCGAACAGCGTGTAGGCCGCATAGCCGCCCGCACTGTCCGCAATGGTGGTGGAAATGCCCGCGTGCAGAAAGCCGTTCTGCTGGCAGAGGTCCTGCCGGTAGGGCAGGACGATGTCCACCCTGCCCGGCTCGACGCTGTGCAGCCGCGCGCCCAGCAGCGCCATGATGCTCTGCTGATCGAAGCTGGCCTGGACCCGCGCGGCCGGGTCTTCCGAGGCGTTGACGTGCGCCACGTCAGTCCTGCTCGCGCTTGACCAGATTGACGATGCTGGAAAAGTCCAGCTTGCCCGAACCGCCCGCGCTGTGCAGCGAATACAGGTTGCGCGCCAGTTCGCCCAACGGAATGGACGCCCGCGCCGACAGCGCGGCCTCGGCGGCCAGTCCCAGGTCCTTGAGCATCAGGTCCACGCCGAACCCGCCGGCATAGCCCTTGGAGGCCGGCGCATGCTCCATCACGCCCGGCCACGGGTTGTAGAGTTCGGTCGCCCAGTTGCGGCCCGAGCTCTTGGCGATGATGTCCGACAGCACCTTGGGATCCAGGCCGTTCGCCACGCCCAGCGCCAGCGCCTCGGACGTGCCTGCCATCAGGATGCCCAGCAGCATGTTGTTGCAAATCTTGGCGACCTGTCCCGCCCCGGCCGGCCCCGCGTGAAAGAGGTTCTTGCCCATCTTTTCCAGCACGGGCCGCGCGCGCTCCAGCGAGGCGGCCGCGCCGCCCACGATGAAGGTCAGCGTGCCCGCGGCCGCGCCACCCGTGCCGCCCGACACCGGCGCATCGATCATGGCGATGCCGCGCGCCTCGGCCGCCTGGGCCACCTTGCGCGCCGAATCCGGCGCAATGGTGCTGCATTCGATGACCAGCGCGCTCGAGGAAATCTTGCCCAGCAGGTCCTGGTCAAGGTACAGGCCCTCGACGTGCTTGCTGGCCGGCAGCATCGAGATCACGACCTCCGCGCCCTGGACCGCTTCCGACGCGGACGCGGCCGCCGTCGCGCCGGCATCGGTCAGCAGCTTGATGGCCGCCGGCACCAGATCGAACACCTTCAGGCTGTGGCCAGCCTTGACCAGATTCAATGCCATGGGCGCACCCATGTTGCCCAAACCGATAAACGCGATGCTGCTCATGATGTCTTGTCTCCTGTTGCTATTGCTGTAGGTATGGATTCATCGTGACCTGCGTGGCGGATCGGCCGGCTGGCGGGCCGGCCGGCGGATCAGCGCCCTTCCTGCCCCAGATCGGCAAGCGGATGCGGCTCGCCCTCGGGCCAGGGTTCTTCAAAGAATTTCTGCACCCAGGCGTCGGTCGCCATGTCGATGACGGCGGGATTCCAGCGCGGGTTCTTGTCCTTGTCGACCAGCAGCGCGCGGATGCCTTCGGCAAAGTCGCCATGCGCCGTGCACGCCAGCGCGGCGATGTACTCGACGCGAAACACGTCGTCCAGCGACCGCAGGCGCGTGCGCTGCTGCAAGGCAAACGCCAGGCGCACCGATCCCGGCGAGCCCGCCAGCATCGTCTTGGCCGCACGCGAGAGCCAGGGGTCTTCGTGGTCCTTCAGGAAGGACAGCTCTTCGTAGATGTCGTCCAGCCGGTTGCCGTTGCAAAGGTTGTTGACGACGAACGAGTGCTGGCGCAGCGGCCCGGGTTCGAGCGGCGTGGGCGGTTCCAGCGCGGTCAGCGCGCGGCGCAGCAGGCCGTCGTTGATCGAGCGCGGGGGAATCGCGTCCTCGGCCGCATCCGCGGCCTGGCCGGCCCACGGCTGCTGCTCCAGCGACGCCAGCAGCGCCGGCCAATCCGCGCTGTTCAGGCGGAAATCCGCCAGCCCGGCAAAGAAGGCGTCGGACGTGTTCAGTTGCGCGCCCGTCAGCGCCAAAAAGACGCCGCTGCGGCCCGGCATGCGGTTCAGCAGCCAGCTGCCGCCCACGTCCGGGAACAGGCCGATCGACACTTCCGGCATGGCCAGGCGCGAGGTCTCGCTGACGACGCGGTGGCTCGCGCCCATCATCAGGCCGATGCCGCCGCCCATGACGATGCCATGGCCCCAGCACAGAACGGGCTTCGGATATGTGTGGATGCGATAGTCCAGCCGGTACTCGCGTTCGAAGAAGGTGCGCGCGTAAGTGTTACTCCAGCTGGGCTTGCCCGTGTTCTCAGTCATGCTGCGATACAGGCCGTGCAGGTCGCCGCCGGCGCAGAACGCCTTGTCGCCCGCGCCCTGCAGCACCACCAGCGCAACACCAGGATCACGCGCCCAGGCGTCCAGGCGATCCGCCAACAGGTCAACCATCTCGAGCGACAGGCCGTTCAGCGTTTGCGGCGCATTCAGCGTCGCAATGCCGAAACGCATTCCATTGGCGGCGGATCTTTCTTCGAACAACACCGGTGCATTCATCTTATGTCGGCTCCTTTTTCCAACAATTGGCGGGCAATGATCACGCGCATGATCTCGTTGGTGCCCTCCAGAATCTGATGAACGCGAGTATCGCGCACCAAACGCTCCAAGGGATAGTCTTTCAGGTAACCATAACCACCATGGATCTGTTGCGCGTCCAGGCATATCTGAAAGCCCATGTCGGTGGCGAAACGCTTGGCCATCGCGCAGTAGGTGGACGCATCGGGCGCGCCGGCATCCAGCTTGCAGGCGGCCAGCCGAACCATCTGGCGCGCCGCCACCAGGTGCGTCGCCATGTCGGCCAGCTTGAACTGCAGGGCCTGGAATTCCGCCAGCCGGCGGTTGAACTGGCGGCGCTCGTCCATGTAGCGGCGGGCGGCGTCCAGCGCGCCCTGCGCTGCGCCCACCGAGCACGTGCCGATGTTGATCCGGCCGCCATCCAGGCCCTTCATGGCGATCTTGAAGCCCTCGCCCTCCACGCCCAGCATGTTGGCGGCCGGCACGCGGACGTTCTCAAAGGTGATGGGACGCGTGGACTGGCTGTTCCAGCCCATCTTCTCTTCCTTGCGGCCATAGCCGATGCCTTCGCTGTCTGCGGGGATCGCAAAGGCGCTGATGCCCGCGGCCCCCTCGCCGCCGGTGCGGGCCATCACGACCAGCAGGTCGGTGTCGCCGCCGCCGGAGATGAAGGCTTTGGCGCCGTTGACGATGTAGCTGTCGCCATCGCGCTGCGCGCGCGTGGACAGCGATGCCGCGTCGGAGCCCGCGCCGGGCTCGGTCAGGCAATAAGAGGCCAGCTTTTCACCGCTGGCGAGCAAGGGTCCCCAGGCTTGCCGCAAGGCCGGCTGGCCCCACTTGCCGACCATCCAGGTCGCCATGTTGTGTATGGTCAGGAACGCCGTGGTGGACGGATCCACCGCCGCCATTTCCTCGAACACCAGCGTGGCGTCCAGACGCGGCAGGCCCAGCCCGCCGATGTCCTCGCTGGCGTAGATCGCGCAGAAACCCATCTCGCCCGCCCGGGCAAAGGCGTCACGCGGGAAGATGCCCTCGGCGTCCCAGCGCGCGGCGTGGGGAGCCAGTTCGCCCTCAGCGTAGTCGCGGGCGGCCTGCGCGAACGCGCGCTGCTCGTCGGTCAGTTCCAAGTCCACAGCCTGTCTCCTGTTGTAGTCGGTATTGTCTCGTGGCGTTGCTGCCGTCTCGTGAACGCCAGCCCGTCGATTTTGACATGACGTTGACGTAAACGTAAGCGGGAATCCGGCTCAATGTTACGCCCGAAGCGGCCGGGCGCTTTGTCTTATTGACGACAATGTGCGGGGACGGGCCGAAAGCAAAACGCCACCGGCGGATGTCGACGGTGGCGTGCGGGGCGCCGGGCCAGGGTGCCGTCAGTTCGCCGTTACAGCAGCCCTGCCGGCCGGATGCGCCCGTTGCGGGCCGTCTTGGCCCGGCGATGCTCGGCGCGGCGGCGGCGCGACTCCTTCGGGTCGAAGCTCAGGCCGCGATAGATTTCCACGCGGTCTCCGTCGGCCAGGCGCGCCTTGGGTTCGGTGGCGCGGCCGAAGATGCCCACGCCCGCTTCCCACGGCTTGACGACAGGAAATGCCTGCGCAAAACCGCTGGCCGCCAACGCGTCCTCGACGGTCGCGCCGTCCGGCAAGCGCACGTCGCGCTGCCAGGCGTGGCCGGGCAAGGCGTAGCAGACGATGACGCCGATCTGCCCGCCCGCGGACCCTTCACTCGCCATACTTGGCCTGCGCGCGCTTGGTGAAGGAATCGATGAAGCTGGTCGCAATGCGGTTGAAGACCGGGCCCACGACCATTTCGAGCGGCCGGTTCGAGAACGCGTACTCCATGGTGAACAGGACCTTGCACGCGTCTTCGGCCAGCGGCTGGAACACCCAATGACCAACGAGGCTGGAGAACGGACCATCCACCAGCTCCAGGTCGATCCGCTCGGGGTAGACGTGGGTATTGCGGGTCGTGAAGCGCTGCTTCATCCCCGCGAAGGAAATCAGGATGGAGGCCTGCATGCCGTGTTCGTCGCGGGTCTGCACCTCGGCGCCGCCACACCACGGCATGAACTCGGGGTACTTCTCCACGTCGGCAACCAGGTCGAACATCTGGGCGGCGCTGTAAGGCACCAGGACGGATCGTTGTACTTTGTGCATCGACTATCGCAAATGGCTAGAATGGCAAGATTTTACCGGCACAGCGCTTTGTGGGCTTGAATGGTCCGAAACTGCGGCCGAAACTGCGGCCGAAACAGCGGCCGAAACAGTGAAAAACTGCGCAGTGAACAAAACTGCGGCCAAAGTGGTGCAGCGGCCTGCGCAGTAAACAAAACAGCGGCAAAAGACAGCCGTCAGGATACCGAGCAATCGCCGCCCGCAACAACCCGCAATCCGCCGGATTCGCAGAATCCCCCAGCAAGAAGGCTTTATGAGCATTATCGACAATCGCAAGGCCACGCACGACTATTTCATCGAAGACCGCTTTGAAGCCGGCCTTGTCCTGCAAGGCTGGGAAGTCAAGGCGATCCGCGACGGCCGCGTGCAGCTCAAGGAAAGCTACGTCATCGTGCGCGATGGCGAACTGTTCCTGCTTGGCATGCACGTCAGCCCCCTGCCCACGGCCTCCACGCACATCCACCCCGACGCCATGCGCACGCGCAAGCTGCTGCTCAAGGCCGAGGAAATCAGCAAGCTCATCGGCAAGGTCGAGCAGCGCGGCTATACGCTCGTGCCGCTGAACCTGCACTACAAGAACGGCCGCATCAAGCTTGATTTCGCGCTGGGCCGCGGCAAGAAGCTGTTCGACAAGCGCGACACCGCGCGCGAGAAGGACTGGGCGCGCGAAAAGGAACGCATCATGAAGCACGACACCCGCGCCCCGCGCCGCGGCAAGGACGATTGATTCAGGCGGCCACCGGCAGCGCCGGGCGCTCGGCCTCGTGGCCGGGGCCCACCACGCGGTTGCGCCCCGCCGATTTGGCCGCATAGAGTTTTCGGTCGGCCCGTTCGAACAGCACCTGCAGGTTTTCGCCTGGGATCCAGTCCTCGACGCCCGCGCTGAACGTATACGAAATCGTGCTGCCCCCGTGCGCGCAAGGCGTGCGCCGCACCGAATCCAGCAGGCGCTCGGCCACCTCCAGCACCGCGTCGCTGCGCATGTCCGCAAACAGCACGCAGAATTCCTCGCCCCCCACCCGTCCCACGTGATCGCCGGTTCGTAGTGTCGCGGTCGCCAGCAAGCCGAAATGGCGCAGCACCGCATCGCCGGCCGCATGGCCATGCGTGTCGTTGATGCGCTTGAAGTGGTCGATGTCCAATAGCAGCAAGGTCAGCGGACGGCGCATGCGCAGGGCCTGGGCGCAATACCGTTCGGCCTGCAGCCACCACGCCTTGCGAGACATCAGACCCGTCAGGAAGTCGGTGTTGGCCTCTTGTTCGCGGTCGGCCAGCATGCGGTCGTGGATGATCATGATGGTTCCCAGCGTCAGGCACGGCATGATCAACACGCCCAACGTCAGGAACGCAACGCCCCACAGCTTGGGTTCAAGAAAGGCGGCCACCGTGTCCAGCCCCGCCAGGTAGACCCCGGCGCGAAGCGCGCAGACCACGGCGGAGATCAGCGTCACCGCCCACACGAAACGGTAGGCGTAGCGCGAGCGATGCTTGGGCATGTTGCGCTGGACGACGATGGCCACGGCCAGCATGAAGCCCATTTGCAGCAGCGACATCGCGACGATGCGCGGACTCACCTGCCAGTCCACGTAGGTGTAGGTGGCCACGACCGACAGCGCCGCCAGGCAGCCCAGGGTCATGAGATGCCGGGGCACCGCAAGACCGAGCAACCGGCGCACGCCCGCGTAATACGCACAAAGGGCCAGCGCGATCGCCGCGTTCGGCACCAGGATGGACGCCCAGAGCGGCGCCTCGGTGTTCTGCAGCGCAAATGTAGAAAACGCCAACAGCGTGAGCAGGTTGGCGCGTATGGTCTCGCGGATGCCGGCCATGCCGCTGCGCGCCAGGGATCCCAGCACGCACAGCGAAAGCACTCCCGCCAGCGCTGCTATCAGAAGCAAATTAACGGGAGCGATCATGGGCGGCGCGCCGCGAGGCGCGGTATCAGGTGTTGCGCGTGGATTTCACGATGGTCATGGCGGAGGCGATCATCCCGCCCACGTCGGACAGATTGGCCGGCAGGATCAGCGTGTTGCCTTCCTTGGCCACGTTGCCGAACGCCTCGACGTAGCGCTCGGCAACCTTCAGGTTGACCGCTTCCATGCCGCCCGGCTGGCGAACCGCATCGGCAACCTGCGTGATGGCCTTGGCAGTGGCTTCGGCAATCGCCAGCACCGCGGCCGCCTCGCCTTGCGCCTGGTTGATCTGCGCCTGCTTCTCGCCCTCGGATCGCGCGATCGCGGCTTCGCGTTCGCCGGTGGCGATATTGATCTGCTCCTGGCGGCGGCCCTCGGAGGCGGCGATCAGCGCGCGCTTCTCGCGTTCCGCCGTGATCTGGGCCTGCATCGAACGCAGGATCTCGTTGGGCGGCGTCAGATCCTTGATTTCATAGCGCAGCACCTTCACGCCCCAGTTCAGCGCCGCCTCGTCCAGCGACGAGACGATGTTGCTGTTGATGGAATCGCGCTCTTCAAAGGTGCGGTCCAATTCCATCTTGCCGATGACCGAACGCAAGGTGGTCTGGGCAAGCTGCGTGATCGCCGAAATGTAGTTGGACGAACCGTACGAGGCGCGCATCGGGTCCGTGACCTGGAAATACAGCACGCCGTCGACCTGCAGCTGGGTGTTGTCGCGCGTGATGCAGACCTGGCTGGGCACATCCAGGGGGATTTCCTTCAAGGAATGCTTGTAAGCCACCCGTTCGATGAACGGAATCACGAACCCGGCGCCCGGCGACAGGACGCGGTCGAACTTGCCCAGCCGCTCGACCACCCAGGCGTGCTGCTGCGGCACGATGGCGATCGCCTTGACGACGATAAGGATCGCCAACGCAACGATGACAAGCAGCACGACGGTTGAAGTATCGATCATGGTGTGAAGCCTCTTTTCGGATGGATGCGCCGGCCTGCCCCGCCATGCTGGCCGGGGTTCCGGCGATTGCCCGCGGCGCTGCGCGGGCGCGTTCTGCTATGCCGATCGGCCGCGCTTGGGTGTCAGCACGAGGATCGAGCCGCGCAATTCGGTAATGATGTGTTCGCCGGGATGGGCGGCGTGTCCCTTGGCCAGCTCGGCCTGCCAATGCGCGCCCCGGTACCAGACGCGCGCCGCCCCGCTGTCGGACCACGCCTCTACGACGACGGTTTGGCCGATGTCCAGGTTGACGTCGGCGTTGCGGGCGGAATTGACCTCGCGCTTTTTCAGCACCCGGGTCTTGCGCAGCACCAATAGCCCCAGCAACAGCACGACGCCGCACGCGACCAGCTCCCATTGCAGGCCGGCGTTCAGCCAGGCCGCAATGCCGCCGGCGGCCAGACCTAGAGCGACCAGCAGCAAATAGAAGGTTCCTGTCGCCAGCTCTCCGATGAGCGCCAGCGCCGCCAATCCCAGCCAAATCCACATAGTATTGAGAATCGTCTGTAAGGATGAGTATCTGAGCGGATTGTACGTATTTCCGGGACGGAGCGGGAGCCGCGGTGCGCCGACGGGAACATTTTCGCTGGATTACTATGTGCGCTGGCGCGCCAAGTCGCGGGACCAACGCGCCGCCCTCATCCACCTATATGCTTTTATGACCGCCGCAACTCCTTCTGCTCTTCCCGTCCTGATCCTGCACACCGGCGATCCGGACGATACGCTCAAAAGCCAGTTCGGCGGCTATGCCGAACAAATCATGACGGCGGCCGGCCTGGCCGCCAGCAACGTCGAGATCGTCGCGGTATACGAGGGCCAGCGCCCGCAGGCGCCCTCCAGCTACCGCGCTGCCCTGATCACCGGTTCGCCCGCCATGGTGTCCGACAAGGAACCCTGGAGCGAAGACACCGCCGCCTGGCTGCGCGAGGCCGTCGACGCGGGCCTGCCGATGTTCGGCGTCTGCTACGGGCACCAATTGCTGGCGCACGCGCTCGGCGGCAAGGTCGGCTACAACCCGTCGGGCCGTGAAGTGGGCACCCAGACCGTGGAATTGCTGCCGACCGCCTCCGGCGACCCACTCATGGCCGGCGTGCCGTCCACCTTCCCTGCGCAGATGCTGCATGCGCAGACCGTGCTGCAACCGCCCCCGGGCGCGGCGGTGCTGGCGCGTTCGGATCTGGACGACCACCAGATGATCCGCATCGGCCGCAACGTCTTTTCCACCCAGTTTCACCCCGAGTTCGGGCCGGATTTCATCCTGGCTCATCTCGAGCGTTATGGCCGCCGCTACGCCGCCGAAAACCTCGACATGCCCGATCTGTCGGCCAACGTGCGCGCGACGCCCGTGGCGGCGGGCCTGTTGCGGCGCTTCCTGGAGACCTACGCGCCCGGCGCCTGACCTCCGCAGGCGTCCCGCCGGCCTTGCCGGGACGCCACGGGGGACGCCAAAGGCCAAGGCTGCGCCGCAACAAGCGGAGTGCCGGGGCCGTCCAGTCTTGAGACGATGGCGTCAAGCGTTACGCCAACACGCGCCAGTCAGGAGTCCCTTATGAGCCCCGCCGCCGTCCCCTTGAGCAAACAGCACGCCGCCGCCGTCGAGCGCGCCTGCCGCGCCCTGGAAGCCGAGCAGCCGCCCGATCTGTCGACGCTGGCCGAGCAGGCCGGCATGAGCCGCTTCCATTTCCACCGCGTTTTCAAGGCCGCCACGGGCATCACGCCCAAGGCCTACGCCAACGCGCTGCGGGCCAGCCGCGCGCGCCAGCGCCTCGAAGAAAGCGCAAGCGTCACCGACGCCATGTACGACGCCGGCTTCAATTCCAGCGGACGCTTCTACGAGGCCGCCCCCGCCATCCTGGGCATGACGCCCACCGCGTTCCGCAAGAACGGCGAAGGCGTGGACATCCGGTTCGCGGTCGCGCAATGCGCATTGGGCGCGCTGCTGGTGGCGGCCAGCAGCACCGGCATCTGCGAAATCGCGCTGGACGAGGACCCTGACCGGCTGGTCAAGAACCTGCAGGACCGCTTCCGCGCCGCCAGGCTGATCGGCGCCGATCCCCAGTTCGAAAGCTGGGTGGCGGACGTGGTCGGCTTTGTCGAAGATCCGGCGCGTGGCCTGGACCTGCCGCTGGACGTACGCGGCACGGCGTTCCAGCGCAAGGTCTGGGAGGCGCTTTGCGAGATCCCGCTGGGCGAAACCGCCACCTACGCGCAAGTGGCCGAGCGCATCGGCGCGCCCACCGCCGTGCGCGCCGTCGCCCGCGCCTGCGCCACCAACAACATCGCGCTGGCCATTCCCTGCCATCGCGTGGTGCGCACCGACGGCTCGCTGGCCGGCTACCGCTGGGGCATCGACCGCAAGCGCGAACTCATCGCCCGGGAAGCCAAGGCTGCCTGAGCGGCACGGGTCGAATAAAAGCCCGAGCGAATAAAAAAACCCCGCGTCCCAAAAGACGCGGGGTTTTTCGTTTCAACCGGCCAATCAGTTCTTGGCCAGGCGCTGCCACGTATCGACAACGGTGTCCGGATTCAGCGACATCGACAGGATGCCTTCGTCCTTCAGCCACTGCGCGAAGTCCGGGTGATCGCTGGGGCCTTGGCCGCAGATGCCGACGTACTTGTTGGCAGCCAGGCAAGCCTTGATCGCACGGCGCAGCATGAACTTGACGGCTTCGTCGCGCTCGTCGAAGTCGGCCGCCAAAAGCTCCATGCCCGAATCGCGGTCCAGGCCCAGCGTGAGCTGGGTCATGTCGTTCGAGCCGATGGAGAAGCCGTCGAAGTACTGCAGGAACTCGTCGGCCAGGATGGCGTTGGACGGCACTTCGCACATCATGATCAGCTTCAGGCCGTTTTCGCCGCGCGCCAGGCCGTGCTTGGCGAGCAGGTTCACGACCTTCTCGGCCTGACCCAGCGTGCGCACGAACGGCACCATGATCTCGACGTTCGTCAGGCCCATTTCATCGCGCACCTTCTTGAGGGCTTCGCATTCCATGCGGAAGCACTCGGCGAAGTCTTCGGCGATGTAGCGCGACGCGCCGCGGAAGCCCAGCATGGGGTTCTCTTCCTCGGGCTCGTAGCGCGAGCCGCCCACCAGCTTGCGGTACTCGTTGGACTTGAAGTCCGACATGCGCACGATGACCGGCTTGGGGTAGAAGGCGGCGGCAATCGTCGCCACGCCTTCGGCCATCTTCTCGACGAAGAAGGCGCGCGGGCTGGCATGGCCGCGAGCGGCCGATTCCACGGCCTTCTTCAGTTCGCCGTCCACGTTCGGGTAGTCCAGGACTGCCTTCGGGTGGATGCCGATGTTGTTGTTGATGATGAATTCCAGGCGAGCCAGGCCGACGCCGCCGTTCGGGATCTGGGCGAAGTCGAACGCCAGTTGCGGGTTGCCCACGTTCATCATGATCTTCAGATCGATGGCGGGCATGTCGCCACGGCGCACTTCCTCGACTTCGGTTTCGATCAGGCCATCATAGATGCGGCCTTCGTCGCCTTCGGCGCAGGACACGGTCACGGCCTGGCCTTCCTTGAGCACGTCGGTCGCGTTGCCGCAGCCCACCACCGCCGGAATGCCCAGTTCACGCGCGATGATCGCGGCGTGGCACGTACGGCCGCCGCGGTTCGTCACGATGGCCGAGGCGCGCTTCATCACGGGTTCCCAATTGGGATCCGTCATGTCGGTGACCAGCACGTCGCCCGGCTGGACCTTGTCCATGTCGGAGATGTCACCCACGACGCGCACCGGACCCGAACCGATCTTCTGGCCAATGGCACGGCCGGTGATCAGCACCTGGCCGGTCGCCTTCAGGCGATAGCGCTGCTGCACGTCGTTGGCGCCCTGCTGCGACTTCACCGTTTCGGGGCGCGCCTGCAGGATGTAGATCTTGCCGTCCACGCCGTCGCGGCCCCACTCGATGTCCATCGGACGCTGGTAGTGCTTTTCGATGATGACGGCGTAGCGGGCCAGTTCGTTGACCTCGTCGTCGGTCAGCGAGTAGCGGTTGCGCTCGGACACGGGCACGTCCACCGTGCGCACGGCACGGCCTTCGGGGCGCTCGGGATCGAATTCCATCTTGATGAGCTTGGAGCCGATGCGGCGGCCGACGATGGGATAGTGGCCTTGCTCCAGCGTGGGCTTGAAGACGTAGAACTCGTCAGGGTTGACGGCGCCCTGCACGACGGTTTCGCCCAGGCCGTAGGACGAGGTGATGAACACCACATCCTGGAAGCCCGATTCGGTGTCGATGGTGAACATGACGCCGGCGCTGCCCTTGTCGGAACGCACCATGCGCTGGATGCCGGCCGACAAGGCGACGTCGGCATGGGCGTAGCCCTTGTGCACGCGATAGGAAATGGCGCGGTCGTTGTACAGCGACGCGAACACGTGGCGGATCTTGTCCAGCACGTCGTCGATGCCCACCACGTTCAGGAAGGTTTCCTGCTGGCCGGCGAACGAGGCGTCGGGAAGGTCTTCGGCCGTGGCGGACGAGCGCACGGCGAACGAGCCCTTGCCATCGGCGTCGAGCTTGGCGAAGGCTTCGCGGATCTGCGATTCGAATTCCGGCGAGAACGGCGCCTCGACGATCCATTGGCGGATCTGCGCACCGGCGGTGGCCAGTTCGCGCACGTCTTCGGGGTTCAGCGTGGTCAGGCGTTCAGCGATCCGCTTGTCCAGGCCCGAAGCCTTCAGGAAATCGCGAAACGCATCTGCGGTCGTGGCAAAGCCGCCCGGCACGCGGACACCCGCGCCAGACAGCTGGCTGATCATTTCGCCAAGAGATGCGTTCTTGCCTCCTACCGAGTCCACGTCCGTCATGCGGAGCTGCTCGAACAAAACAACATACGACATTGAAGTCACCTTTTACAATGGAATGAAAGCGAGTTTGGTCAATGGATGAAATGCGCTGTTCTGGGTGCCGGAGAAACGCTTTTTCCGGCTTGTGCAGACATGCTTTCAGACGCTGACCAAACTGGCCTTGGACCGCCCTTGGGGTGACTTATAGGGGCCTGATTGTACTCGGTGGAGTACGTCCGGCCATCTGCCTGGTTGGAATTTTTTACACATGACATCTACCCCTATCGTACGCACGGTATACATCGTTTCCGACAGTACCGGCATCACCGCGGAAACCTTCAGCCAGTCAGTACTTTCGCAGTTCGAGGAGGTCAATTTCAAGCCCATCCGCCTGCCCTTCGTGGACACGCTTGAAAAGGCCGCGGAAGTCGCCATGCGGATCGATCGCAGCGCCCAGGACGCGGGCGTGCCGCCCATCGTTTTCAGTACCCTGGTCAACCCTGAAATCCTGGCACGTGTTCGCCAGGCGAACGGCATCTTCCTGGATCTGTTTGGCACGTTCGTCAGCCACATCGAACAGGCGCTGGGCCTGAAATCCAGCCACTCCATCGGCCGCTCGCACATGCAGGCCAACTCGGAAAAGTACCGGAACCGTATCGACGCCATCAACTTCAGCCTGGCGCATGACGACGGCCAGTTCGTGAACCAGCTCGATCAGGCCGACGTGATCCTCGTCGGGGTCTCGCGCTGCGGCAAGACGCCCACCAGTCTGTACCTGGCCATGCAATACGCCATCAAGGCCGCGAATTTCCCGCTCACGCCCGACGATTTCGAACGCGGCACCCTGCCCTCGACCATCGCGCCGCACCGGGGCAAGCTGTTCGGCCTGTCGATCCAGCCCGAGCGCCTGGCCGAAGTGCGCAACGAGCGCCGCCCCAACAGCCGCTACGCGCAACTTGAGCAATGCCGCTACGAAGTGGCGGAAGCCGAGCGCATGATGCGCCGCGAGGGCATTTCGTGGCTGTCCAGCACGACGAAATCGATCGAAGAGATCGCAACCACCGTCTTGCAGGAAGTCGGACTGGATCGCGGATAAAGAAAAAGGGCGCGTTCACGCGCGCCCTTGATTGGCCGGCGATTTCAGCCGGCGAATGTTCACTGCGAATATTCAGGGACGCAGCTTGACGCGCTCTCGCGATCCCGCGCCCCAGTACTTCAGCGGCGACATCTCCTGTTGGGCAATCTTTTCGGATTCCTCCAGGCGCATGTCCTGCCGCCCCACGCTGGCGGCATTTCCGGTTGCGCCCTCGATGCTCAGGCGCACGTACCGCGTCTGTCCCGGCGCCAGGTCGAACGTCAGGGTCTCGCCATCGCGCAACGTATCGATCTCGTACTTGCCCGCCGGACGGTTCACGTAGAAGAAGCTGCCCGGCTTGGACCGGCCGACCTTCACGCCATTGACGCGCAGATACGGTTGATTCGACACCACGCCAATCGGCGCCGCCGGCTGGTAGAAATAGATGCGGCCCGTATCCGGGACCATGACGGGAATGGTGCCCGCCACGTCCTGGTAGCGGGGGCCGCCGCAACCGGCCAACAAGGCGGCGCCCAGCGCGGCGGCGGCCATCATCTTCAAACTGCTCTGCATGGATTTCTCTTCGGTTCGGGTCTAACGCAAGCCCGGAGCCTGCTCGGGCGAAGCCGCGCCCCAGTAGCGCATCTTCAAGAGCTCGGTTTCAGCGAGTTCGGGCGGATCGACCATTTCCATGGACAGCTTGCCCACCGTGCCCGTGCTGCCCAGCGATTCGGCCTTGATGCGCACATAGCGCGTCTGACCCGGATCAAGCTTGAAACTCACGCCGTCGCCCGTCCAATACAGGTTGGTCACGACATAACTGCCTGCCGGGCGGTCCACGAAAAAGAAGCTGCCCGGCTTGTTGCGCCCTACGACATCGCCGTTCACGCGCAGCTTTTGCTGCGCCACCGCGGCGGCTGACGCCTGCGCCTGCGGCTGGTAGAAGTAGATGCGCCCTTCGCCTTGCGCGATTGGCGGCATGCGCCCCTGCAAGGATTGGTATTGCGGACCAGCGCACCCGGCCAGCGCAACCACCGTCGCGGCCGTCGCCGCCAATTTCAGCCAGATTTTCATTGACGCATTTCCACAGGCAGGGTGACAGGACGGTTCAATGGCAGATAGGCCATTTCACCAGGCAGGTAAAAGCCAACGAGCTTTCCCGAGGACGCCACGAGATAGGCCTCCCCCTGGCGCCGCGTCTGGACCGTGAACAGGCCGCCAAGCGACCGGTAGACGTCGCCTTGCGGCAAGGCGCCCACGCGCTGCCATTGCGACGCCGCCGGCAGATTCGCAATGCTGTCATTGGGAAGCTGGGCGGTGACCAAGCGCGACAGCTGGATCACGTTGACCGGGTCCGCCGGCGCCACGGGCACCAGGTTCGCCCGCTGTGTCGACACGGACATGCACGCGCTCAAGGAGAGCATGCCTGCGACGGCCAACACGGCAAACTTGCTCAGGCGAGCCGCGCCCGCGATTTTTGAAACTTCCGACGACACCATGGATACCCCCGGCAACGAATGAAGTGCGTAAGTATAGGGGTGCGTCAGAAATCTACAAAACGTATCCGCGCTCAATAGCGCAGCGCTTCGCGCTCGCGCCGGCCCGCGCCCCAATATCGCAAGTCGGCAAGCGCTTGCTGCGCGGCGTCGGGCGACTGCTCCAGGCGCAGCACTTGCTTGCCCCCCGCGACGTCCACCCGGACGTATTGCGTCTGCCCTGCCGCTAGCGGCACGACCAGCGGGTCCTTGCGTTCCTTGCGGTCCGTTGCCGTGATCACTTCGAGCGTCCCGGCCGACCGGTCCACGAAAAAGAAGTGGCCTGATTTGGACTTGCCGACGCGGGCGTTGTCGACCAGGATGGCCGGATGCGGCACCTTGTCGCCGTTGGATGTCTTGGGCTGGTAGAAATAGATCCGCCCTTCGCCCGGTTCCAGCGCGGAGATCTTGGCCGCCACGTCGCCATACCGGGGGCCCGCGCAGCCCGCCAGCACGCTTGCGGCGCCCAGCGCGGCCAGGCTCAGTTTGATCCAGTGTTTCACGTGTCCCCTCCCCGGGCTCGAAATGCGGGCCGCGTCAGTGCGCCGCCCACGTTGCACAAGCGCGGCAGTATAGGGGGCAGATGCACCTATCAATCGGTGGAAAAACGGGGGGATCCCGCGCCGGCTCAGCCGGGATGGCGCTGGGTCGCCTGGCGGCGCTGCTCGAACAGGCAGATCGCTGCGGCGGCGCCGACATTCAGCGACTCGACGGCGGCGGCGTCGTGGTCTATGCGGACCTTCAGGCTGGCAGCGGCCAGCAGCGCGGGCGCCACACCCTGGCCCTCGTGCCCGAACACCCATGCGCACCGCTCAGGCAGGCGGTCCGCGTAAAGGTCGCGCGAGCCGTCCAGCGCCGTCGCCACCAGTGGCACACGCAAGCGCGGCAGCAAGGCCTGGAGATCGACATGCTCGTGGATATCCAGGGCAAAATGCGCGCCCTGGCCGCTGCGAAGCACTTTGGGAGACCAGGCCGCCGCCGAGCCCGTGGCAAGAAACACCCGCTTGATGCCGGCCGCGGCGCACGTGCGCAGCAAAGTGCCCACATTGCCAGGGTCCTGGATGCGGTCGAACAGCACGCAGGTTTCATCCACCTGTTCAGGCAGCGCGGGCACCGGTGGCGTGACCAGGAAGGCGACGCCCTGCCCGCTTTCGACGGCGGCCACGGCGTGCATCAGGCGCGCGTCCAGCGCGAGGCTGACGTTGTCCGGCACGGCCGCGGCGAGCGCCGCGATGTCCGGCTGGGAAAGGCGGTCCACGTCGAAAATCGCCCGATCCGGCGCGCCGTGGTGCTGCAACCATGCCTGGCAAAGGTGCACGCCATCGAGCAGCACGGGGGCGCCACGCTTACCCGCGGTGCCGGCCAACTTGACCAGCGCCTTGACCGCCGGGTTGTCCCGGGAACTGATGTGCTTCATGAAACCAGGCCGAAGGCCTTGATGGGCGCGAAGCTGCGCCGGTGTTCGGCGCACGGACCGTGCTCGCGCAGCCGTTGCAGATGCAGCGCCGTGCCGTAGCCCTTGTGCTGGTCGAACGCGTATTGCGGATACAGGGCGTGCAGGCGAAGCAGGTCGGCGTCGCGCGCGGTCTTGGCAAGGATGGAGGCGGCCGAGATCGCCGGCACCAGCGCATCGCCCTTGATGACGGTCTGCACGGTGCAGCGCAGTTTGGGCGCCTGATTGCCGTCGACCAGCGCCAGTTGCGGCACGGTGGCCAGGCCCTGCACCGCGCGCTGCATCGCCAGCATGGTGGCGCGCAGGATGTTCAGGCTGTCGATTTCCGCGACCGTGGCGCTGGCGATGCACCAGGCAAGCGCCTGTTCCTTGATCTGCAGCGCCAGTTCCTCGCGGCGCACGGCGGTGAGGACCTTGGAGTCGGCCAGGCCGTCAATGAAGCGTGACGGATCCAGAATGACCGCCGCCGCGTAGACCTCGCCAGCTAGCGGGCCGCGGCCCGCCTCGTCGACGCCGGCGGTCAGCAGCGCGGGCTGCTCCGGCGCCACGAAAAGCTCAGGCTGCTCCATCGGCCACCTCCAGGATCGCCTGCGCGGCCAGCGCCGGCGTATCGCGTAACAGGTCTTGGTGCATGGCGGTAAAACGGGCCTCCACGCGGGCAATCAGGGCGTCGTCGGTCAACGCCTGCCAGGTCGCTTCGGCCAGTTTATCGGGCGTCGCGTCATCCTGCAAAAGCTCGGGAACGACGAAGTCGCGAAGCAGCACGTTGGGCAGGCCCACCCAGGGCAGGTACGGGCGCTGCTGACCAGACTTCCACGCCATGATCCGCCGCATCCAGGGCGACAGGACATATGAGATGACCATGGGCCGTTTGAACAGCGCCGTCTCCAGCGTGGCGGTGCCGCTTGCGACCAGGACGGCCGTGGCGGCTTCCATGACGGACCAGGCCACCGGCGCCTTGCGGTCCCCGCCCTCGCCGTGCAGATCGTGCGCGGTGACGCAGCGCAGACCGGGCACGGGGTACTGGGCCAGGATTTCCAGGAACTCGGCCCGCCGCTGGTCATTGACCATGGGCACGATGCACTGCAGAGCCGGATCCTTCTTCAGCAGTTGCTGGGCCGCCTGCAGAAAGCGCGGCGCGAGCAGACGGATCTCCGAGGACCGGCTGCCGGGCAGGATCGCCAGCACACGGGCGTCTTGATCGATGCCCAGGCGCGCGCGGGCCGCCGCGCGGTCCGGCTGCATCGGCACGGCGCCGGCCAGCGGATGGCCCACGTACGTCACCGGTATGCGTTCCTTGCGGTAGATCTCTTCCTCGAACGGAAACAGCACCAGCATGTGCGAGACCGATTCGCGGATCTTGTGAATGCGCTCGTAGCGCCAGGCCCAGATCGAGGGGCCGACGAAATGCACCGTCGGCGTGCCCGCCTGGCGCAGCTGGTGCTCCAGCCGCAGATTGAAGTCGGGTGCGTCGATGCCCACGAAGACGGACGGCGGCTCGGCGAGCCAGCGGCGCTTGACGTCGCGGTAGGTGGCCAGCAGGCTCGGCAGGCGCTTGAGCGCGTCCACGTAGCCAAACACGGTCAGCGCGTGCATCGGATGCCAGGCGTCGAAGTCTCGCGCCTGCATCTGCGGTCCGCCGATGCCCTCGCAGCGCACGCCGCTGTCGCGCGCTTGCAGACCGGCAATGATGCGTCCGGCCAGCAGGTCGCCCGAAGGCTCGCCGGCCACCATGCCGATCCGAGCGCTCATGGGCGGATGATGCCGCGGGAGGCGACGTCCAGGAAGTCCAGCAGCGTCTGCAGATGCTCCGCGGCCTCAGGGATAGATTGCTGGCGCTCGCGCAGTTCGGCGCGCGCCGCGTCCAGGGGCAGGCCCCGGCGGTAGATGATCTTGTAGGCTTCGCGAAGAGCCGAAATCGAGGCCGCGGAAAAACCGCGGCGTTTCAGGCCTTCGACGTTGATGCCCACCGGACGGCACGGGTTGCCGGCCGCCAGCACAAAAGGCGGGGTGTCCTGCATGAGGGAGCTGTTGCCGCCCGTCATGGTGTGCGCACCCACGCGCGAGAACTGGTGCACCCCGGTCAGGCCGCCGATGATCGCCCAGTCGCCCACGTGCACGTGGCCGCCAAGCTGCACCGAATTGGCCAGGATCGTGTTGCTGCCGATGTGGCAGTCATGGGCCACGTGAACGTAGGCCATGATCCAGTTGTCGTTGCCCAGCGTTGTTTCACCGCCATCCTGCGTCGTGCCGGTATTCAGCGTGACGAATTCGCGCACCGTGTTGCGGTCGCCGATCGTCAGGCGCGTGGGCTCGCCCGCGTACTTCTTGTCCTGCGGCATGCCGCCAATGGAGCAATAACGATAGAAGCGGTTGTCGCGACCGATGGTGGTCACACCGTCGATCATGCAGTACGGGCCGATTTCGGTGCCCGCACCGATGGTCACATCAGGCCCCACCACTGCGAACGGGCCGATGACCACGGTCGGGTCGATTTTTGCCGCCGGATCGACAACAGCGGTGGGATGGATGTTTCCTGCCATTTACTCTTCCAGGCTGCGAATCGCGCACATCAGCTTGGCGGAAGCCACTTCCTGGCCGTCGACCGTCGCGCGTGCTTGATACTTACAGATGCTGCGGCTCAGGCGTTCCGCTTCGACCTCGATGCGCAGCTGGTCACCCGGGACGACGGGGCGGCGAAAGCGCGCGCCGTCGATGCCGACCAGGTAATAGGCGGTCTTGGCGCCTTCACACTTGAGGCCGCCGTTCTCGTCCGTGAACGAGAACAGCGCCGAGGCCTGGGCCATGGCTTCGACGATGAGCACGCCCGGCATCACCGGATGGTGAGGAAAATGACCGTTGAAAAACGGCTCGTTGATCGAGACGTTCTTGATGGCGACGATGGACTTGCCAGGCACCATTTCCACGACACGGTCAATCAGCAGCATCGGGTAGCGATGCGGCAGCCTCTCCATGATCCCCTTGATGTCGAGTTCCATTTTTCTATGCGTTCCTGCGAAATTAAATAATGTGGCGGCGCGGGCGCGCCAGGGCGGCGAACGCGCCCTAGTCCTTTTCCAGCGTGCGCACGCGGCGGCGCAATTGCGCCAACTGTTGTATCACGGCGGCGTTGCGCTGCCATTCGCCATGCTCCGCGTACGGGAAGACCCCGGTGTAGCGGCCAGGCTTGGAAATATTGGACGTCACTGCCGTGCCGCCCGAGATATGCACGTCGTCGCCCAGCACCAGATGCCCCGAGAGCATCGCGGCGCCGCCGATGGTGCAGCGCTCGCCGATGGTGGTCGAGCCCGCCACACCCACGCAGGCCGCCATCGCGGTATGTGCGCCGATGCGGCAGTTGTGGCCGATCATGATCTGGTTGTCGAGCTTCACGCCGTCCGCCAGGACGGTGTCTTCAAGGGCGCCGCGGTCGACGGTGGTGTTGGCGCCGATTTCGACGTCATCGCCCAGCGAAACGCCGCCGAACTGCGGGATCTTGCCCCAGGCGCCCTTGCCCAGCGAAGGATCCGGCGCGAAGCCGAAACCATCGGCCCCCAGCACCGAACCGCTGTGCAGGATGACTCGGGCGCCGATCTTGACGCCTTCGTACAGCGTGACGTTGGCATGCAGCCGGCCATCGGGCCCGATGGACGATCCGGCGCCGATGACGCAACCCGGACCCAGCACCGTGCCCCGTCCGATACGCACGCCGGCTTCGACGACGCAGTTCGGGCCGATACGCACGCCTTCTTCGATGATCGCGTCGGGCGCAACCACGGCGGAGGGATGGGTTTCAGCGGGCAAGGCGGGTCTGCGGGCAGTGTCGAACCACTGCGCGACGCGCGCGTAGAGCAGATAGGGATGCTTGCAGACGACCAGCGCAAATGGCGGGCGGTCGCTGCCCTGGGCTTCGAGCGCCTCGGCGACGTCGGTGGAGACGATGACCGCCCCCGCTCCGGTTGCGCCAAGCTGGCTTTGGTAACGGGGATTGGACAGGAAAGTGATTTCCTGGGGGCCGGCCGAAGACAGGGTCCCGATGCCGCAGACCCGCATGGGGTCTGCGCCGGGAACCGCACTGATACGCCAGTCCATACCCTGGGTATTGGCGGCGCTCAACAATGCTTCAAGTGTCGGCGCGCGGGCAAGATCCAGTAAAACCGGCATGACTAGACGGGTATCGCTTTACTTGCCCAGGCTCTGGATCACCTTGTCGGTGATGTCGATGCGCGGGTTGACCGTCACCGCGTCCTGGATGATCAGGTCGTAGTTTTCCTGTTCGGCAATGCGCTTGATGGCGTCATTGGCCTTGGACACGATGCCCGAGAATTCTTCGTTGCGGCGGCGGTTGAAGTCTTCCTGGAACTCGCGGCGCTTGCGCTGCAGGTCGGTGTCCAGGTTGGCCAGTTCGCGCTGGCGCTTGACGCGGTCGGATTCCGACAGGACGGGGGCGTCCTTGTCGAACTTCTCGGCTTGCGAGCGCAGGCTGTTGTTCAGGCGCTGGAGTTCGTCGTCGCGCTTCTTGAATTCGGCTTCGA
Source organism: Achromobacter sp. GbtcB20 (assembly GCF_019091095.1). Lineage (NCBI taxonomy): Bacteria > Pseudomonadati > Pseudomonadota > Betaproteobacteria > Burkholderiales > Alcaligenaceae > Achromobacter > Achromobacter sp. GbtcB20. Next base: position 27,487 of record NZ_JAGXJZ010000024.1, read on the forward strand.
TCTTGCTTTGGGCAGTCTTGGCCGGACCCGATTCGCGCAGGATGCGTTCGGTATTGACGAAACCGATCTTGGTGCCTTGCGCTTGCGCGGGGATCGCGGCAGCCGAACCGAGAATGAGCGCACCCACCAGGGCAATGGAGCCGCCCAGCTTGCCACGGCGCTTGGCGCCCAGCGTCTTCGATGATTTAAGTGCGAAATCAGACATCATGAAAATCTCACCTTCCAGTAAGGCAAAGCCAAAGTGTGTATTGTGCCACTAAACAGCAAGGACGCTGGACCAGGGGGCCGCGCCCTTGTTTTCAAGAGTAACGCCTCGCTTAGAATCCCGTTCCGATCTGGAACTGGAAGCTTTGCTTGTCGTCGCCCGGCTTGGAATTAAGCGGTCGCGCATACGACAGCTGCAGCGGGCCCATCGGCGATTGCCAAGACAGGCCGATACCGGCCGAGAAACGCCAGCCGCACGGATCCTCGACCTCGGTGTTGTCGCGGCCACGGGTGCAGGACAGGCCGCTGCCCGCCGACACCTGACCGGCGTCGCTGAAGATGAACCAGCGCAGGGTGCGATCCTTCGAGGCGCCCGGGAATGGCAGGTACAGCTGGGCGTTGGCCACGATGCGGCGCGTGCCGCCCAGGTAATCGCCCGTCTTGACGTCGCGCGGACCCAGCGACGAGCCTTCGTAGCCGCGGACGGTGCCGATACCGCCGGCATAGACGTTCTTGATGACCGGGTAATCCTTGCTGCCGTAGCTCTGGCCCCAATCGACCATGCCGTTCAGCGCCAGGGTGTACGAGCCGCCCAGCGGCACGTAATACTGCTGTTGCGCCGTCAGCATCGTGTATTGCAGATCGATGGTCGACACGTCGGCCTTCAGGCGCGTGTACGAACCCTTGGTCGGCGCCAGCGCGCTGTCACGCGTGTCCTTGGACCAGCCGGCGCTCAGGATCACCGAGTTCGTCGCATCGCCATACTGGTCAACGAAACTTTCGTAGGCCGCCGGCGAGTTGTTGTACAGGTCGATCTGGTTGCGTTCGAAGTTGCCGCCCAGGAAGATGCGGTCGTACTCCGAGATCGGGATACCGAAGTTCATGCCCAGGCCCAAGGCCTTGACGCGGTAGTCACCGTCGTTGTTGTTCCAGGGCTCGGTCACGCGGTAGTACGCCGACGTGGTGCGGCTGATGCCGTCCTTGGTCCAGTACGGATCGGTATGCGACAGCACCACGGCGCGGTTCGTCTTGCTGGTGTTCAGTTGCAGCGTCAGGTTGGTGCCGCTGCCGAAGACGTTGTCTTCGCTGATACCGGCCGACAGAATGGCCTTTTCGGACGAGCCGTAGCCCACGCCCAGGTTGATCATGCCGGTGGGCTTTTCCTTCACGTCGACGTTGACGTCGACCTGGTCAGGGGAGCCCGGGACCGGCTCGGTCTTGACGTTGACGTCGCTGAAGTAACCCAGACGGTCGACGCGATCGCGCGAGGTCTTGATGTCGCCGGCGTCGTACCAGGCGGCTTCCTGCTGGCGCATTTCGCGGCGCACGACTTCGTCGCGGGTACGGGTGTTGCCGCCGATCTGGATGCGGCGCACGTAGACGCGGCGGCTCGGGTCGACGTAGAACGTCAGGTCGGCTTCGTGCTTGGCGCGGTCCAGTTGCGGGTTCGGGTTGACGTTGGCGAACGCGTAGCCCAGCTCACCCAGGTAGTCGGTGATCGCCTTGGCGGAATCATTAGTCTTGGCGGCCGAGAAGGTCTCGCCTGCCTTGATCTGCACCAGGTCGTTGATTTCCTTGTCCAGGCCCAGCAGGTTGCCGGCCAGCTTGACGCTGCGCACCTTGTAGGGCTCGCCTTCGTGGACGGTGATCGTGATGCGGATGTCCTGGCGATCCGGCGAAATGGTGACCTGCGGCGGCTCGACCGAGAACTCCAGGTAACCCTTGTCCAGGTAGAACGAGCGCAGGCGTTCGAGGTCGCCCTCGAGCTTTTCGCGCGAGTATTTATCGGTATCGGTGTACCAGGTCAGCCAGCCGGGGGTGGTCAGCTTGAATTCGTCCAGCAGGTCGCTTTCGGAAAAGGCCTTGTTGCCGACGAAACGGATTTCCTGGATGCGCGCAACCGAGCCTTCGAACACGTCGAAGCTGACGCCGACGCGGTTACGCGGCAGCGGCGTGACGGTGGAAGTGACTTCGACGCCGTATTTGCCCTTGGACAGATACTGCTGCTTCAATTCGTATTCGGCGCGCTCGAGCATGGAGCGGTCGAAAATGCGGCCTTCCGCAAAACCGACCTGCGCCAGCGAGGTGGTGATGGCCTTGGAATCGAATTCGCGCATGCCGTTGAAGTTAACGGACGCGATGGTGGGACGTTCTTGAACGACCACGACGACGACATTATTGTCCGTCTGGATCTGAACGTCGGTGAAAAAGCCCGTGCCATACAAACGGCGGATGGCTTCGGTGGCTTCTTCTTCGGTGAATTTCTCGCCGACCTTGACAGGCAGATAACCAAAGACGGTGCCGGCGTCGGTTCGTTGAATACCCTCCACGCGGATATCCCGCACGACAAAGGGTTCGAAGGCGTGGGCCAAGGCCGGCAACATCAGCGCGGCTACGAGACCCGGCAGTACACCCTTTTTGTGTTGAAACATCCGGCGAAAAGACATCCTTGAGTATCCTCGGTCGTGCAAATGGCGGGGGATTTTATGCTAAATGGCGTTCAAGTGAACAAACGCGTGAAATCGTTGAACAGCGCAAGCCCCATCAGGCTTGCCAATATGCCTATGCCGGCGCGTTGTCCGATGTCGATCCATCTTGCGGGCGGGGGGCTACCCCGCACAATTTCGACGAGATAGTACAGCAGATGGCCACCATCCAGCATAGGAATGGGGAGCAAATTTAAAACGCCCAGGCTGATACTGATCAATGCGATATAGGCGATATACGCAACAATTCCGATCCGGGCGGTCTGGCCGGCGTAGTCCGCAATGGTGACCGGACCGCTTACATTGCGCCACGACACGTCGCCCGTCACCATGCGGCCCATCATGCGCAGCGAAAACCAGGCGGTGTCCCAGGTGCGGACGGCGCCGCGCCAGAGGCTGTCGAAGACGCCATAGCGCACGGTCACCATCGGCACGTTGCCGCCCAGTTGCACGCCCAATCGGCCGATTTCCTGGCCGTTGACGACTTCAGGGCGAGGCGTGACATTCAGGGTGACGTTGGCACCATCCCGGACCACGGTCAGGGCGAGCGGCTTGCCGGCGCTTTCCTGGATCTGCTTGACGAGCGCGCCGGTGTCGGGCGCCGGCTGGCCATTGACGGCCACGACCAGGTCACCCGCGCGCAGGCCGGCGGCCTGCCCTTCTCCGCCGTCGATCACCGCGCGCACGGCGGGCTTGGGCTGGGCCAGACGCACGCCGGCCGCGGCAAGCGGGTCGCCCTCGGCCGGGTCCATCGTGTTGGGGGGAAGATCGAGTTCGCGCCGCTGGACGGCGCCGGACGGCGTGCTGACCTCGATGCTGGCGCGCCCGCCGGTGGACATGACGTCCATCAGACGCCAGCGGGCGTCGGACCACGAGGCGACCTCCTGGCCATCGATGGCCAGGATGCGGTCGCCGGCCAACAGGCCAGCCCGCGCTGCGGGGGTCTCGGCCGCGGGCGGCGCGATGATGGCGACGGGCTCCTCGGTGCCGGCCATGTTCAGGCACGCATACAGGAACACCGCGAGGATCAGATTGAAGATGGGGCCAGCGGCCACGATGGCGATGCGCTGGCCCACAGGCTTGGTGTTGAAGGCGGAAGCCGCCACGGCCGGCGAGGCCCCAGGCGGCGCATCGTCCAGCATCTTGACGTAGCCGCCCAGCGGCAGCGCGGATACCGCCCATTCGGTGCCGTGCCGGTCGGTGCGGCGCAGGATGACCTTGCCAAAGCCCACCGAGAAACGCAGGACCTTCACACCGCAAAGGCGGGCAACCCAATAGTGCCCGAGCTCATGGAAAATGATCAGTGAGCCGAGCGCTACCGCAAAGGCCAGCAAGGTGAAAAGCATGGGGTCGGAATCTAGGAAATCAGAGGCAAACGCAGAGGCAATCGCGGCCCGCCATCAGGCCAGTCCGAGGTTGCCCGCAAAGGCGCGCGCCTCGGCGTCAAGCGCAAGTACGTCGTCAAGACTGCTGAGCGTAACAGATGCTTGCCGCGCCTGCCACTCGAGCGCAGCCTCGATGACCCGCGGAATCCAGGTGTAGGCCAGCCGCCCGTCCAAAAATGCGTCAACCGCCACCTCGTTGGCCGCATTGAGCACCACGCAGGCGCCCTGCCCCGCCCGCATCGCGGCAAAGGAATGCGCCAGGCACGGAAAGCGGGTCAGATCCGGCTTTTCGAAGTCCAAGCGGCCATGCCGGGTCAAATCCAGCGGGCTTACGCCGCTCTCGATGCGGTCGGGAAAGCCAAGGCCGTACGCGATGGGCGTGCGCATGTCGGGCTGGCCCAGCTGCGCGAGCACCGAACCGTCGTCGTACTCGACCATCGAATGCACGACGCTCTGCGGGTGCACGACCACGTCGATCCGATCGGCCGGCATCGCGAACAACCAGTGCGCTTCGATGACCTCAAGCCCCTTGTTCAGCATCGTGGCCGAATCGACAGAGATCTTGCGGCCCATGCTCCAGTTGGGGTGGGCGCAGGCCTGTTCGGGGGTGATGTCGTGCAGGTCTTCCAGGTCGCGGCCGCGGAAAGGCCCACCCGAGGCAGTCAGCAGCAAACGGCGCACGCCCTTGGCCGGCTGCTGTGGCGCATCGGCACGGCCTTGGTGCGGCAGACATTGGAAGATGGCGTTGTGTTCGCTGTCGATGGGCAGCAATTCGGCGCCGTTGTCGCGGATGGCCTGCATGAAAAGCGTGCCGGCGGCGACCAGCGCCTCTTTGTTGGCGAGCAGCACGCGCTTGCCAGCACGCGCGGCGGCAAGCGCCGAAGGCAGGCCTGCGGCGCCCACGATGGCGGCCATCACGGTGTCGCACTGCGAATCCGCGGCGGTGTCGGCCAGCGCCTGTGCGCCCACGCGGATTTCGGGCATGGCTTGCCCGCCCGTCCAGGCATCGATGAATTTCTGGCGGGCGGCGGCGTCGGGCACCACGACGACCGCGGCCCGGCTGGCCAGCGCCTGCTCGGCCAGCCGTTGCATCCGGCTGTGGGCCGAAAGCGCGTAAACCGCCATCCGCTGCGGGTGGCGGGCAATCACGTCCAGCGTGCTTTCACCAATCGAACCGGTCGATCCCAGCACGACGACACGTTGAAAAGCCGTCAAAACAAGACTCCAGACAAAAGTAGCGCGAACGGCGCGACGGGAAGAATCGCATCGATCCGGTCATAGACGCCGCCATGGCCAGGCAAGAGTGTGCTGGAATCCTTGCGGCCCGCGCGGCGCTTGAGCAGCGACTCGAACAGGTCTCCCACAATGGACAGCACGCCCAGCACCGCGGCGATCGGCAGAGCGAGCCAGAAAGTCCAGCGTTCCACCAGGGCGTGACCGAAGGTGCCGTCCCACAGGCTGGACAGCCCGATCCACACCACCGCGCCCAGGACGCCAGCAATGGCGCCTTCGATGGTCTTGCCCGGACTCACTCGCGGAGCCAGTTTACGCTTGCCGAAGGCCCGGCCGGCAAAGTAAGCGGCAATATCGGCCACCCAGACGAGGGCCAGCAGCGACACGACGAACACGGCGCCGCGCGCCACGTACATCTGCGCCAGCACCGCCCAAGCGGCAAACGCGGCCGGGACGGAGAAGACCGACCACGCCAGACTGGCCGGCGGCGCGTCGGCGCGCCCGCGCACCACGGCGGCCACGCCGGCAAACAGCCAGACGGCGGACACGGCCGGCACCAGGTAGCGCAGCACCCAGCCGGGATCGCCCGCGCCGGTCCGGTCACCCGCCAGCCACGCGGACGTCAGCACCAGCATGCCAGCGAACAGCAGGACGGCGACACCGATGGAGATGAGGGGGGAAGGCGGTTGCGGCAGCGTCAGGCGCAACCACTCCCAGTTGGCGCACGCGGCCGCAAGGGCCAGCAGCGCGACGAACCACCAGGGATTGGCGCTCGCCATGGCGGCGGCCAGAATGGCCAACAAAACGACGGCGGTAACGATACGCTGGCCCAGCATGTGACGGTCTCCTCTTGTGCAGCCTGGAAAGACGCGCGCGTCGCGTTCAGCTTACTTTGCAGCCGCTTCGCTGACTTGTGCGCTGGTGCGGCCGAAGCGGCGCTCGCGCGTGCGGTACCAATCAAAGGCGGCCATGAGTTCATTGGCGCCGAAATCCGGCCAGTAGCGGTCCGTGAAGTAGAACTCCGCGTACGCCATCTGCCAGATCAGGAAATTGGAAATGCGCTGCTCACCGCCGGTGCGGATGAACAGGTCGGGCTCGGGGGCCCATGCCATGGAAAGGTGCCGGGAAAGACGCTCCTCGTCCACCCGTTCTGGGTGCGCGGCCAGGTCGGGCTCGGCCGCCAGCATGGCGCGGGTGGCTTGCAGGATGTCCCAACGGCCGCCGTAGTTGGCGGCGACGGTCAGGTGCAGCCGGTCGTTATGCGCGGTGCGCTCTTGCGCAGCGGCGATCAGCTCGCGCAGGCGCGGTTCGAAGGCGCTCAGGTCGCCGATGACGTGCAGGCGCACGCCCTGCTCTTGCAGCTTGCCGACCTCGCGCTCGAGCGCCTGCACGAACAGGCGCATCAGGAGCGAGACTTCTTCGGCCGGACGGCGCCAGTTCTCGGAACTGAACGCAAACAGCGTCAGGTAGCGCACACCCGCGCGACCGCACGCCTCGACCACGCGGCGGACGGCCTGCACGCCTTTGGCGTGCCCGGCCGTGCGAGGCAGCAGACGCCGCGTCGCCCAGCGGCCGTTGCCATCCATGATGATAGCGACGTGCTCGGGGATGTCGCGGATATCGGGAACCGCCTGAGTCGAACTTGTTGCCATTAGTTTGGGGGCTGCGCGCGGCGGACCGGCGAAAGACACGAATACGGGAAAAAACCTGCGCCGTCGTTTCCATCGCTACGAGGAAGTACCGCGAGGCAATGGACAGGACGGCGCATGTGCAACGAAATCCTGACGCCACGCGGGCCGACAAAGCGGCGCCGCGTGGCGTGTTGGGATTATACGGTCATGATTTCGGCTTCTTTCTGGACGACCATCTTGTCGATGTCGGCGACGGCGCGATCCGTCAGCTTCTGGACGTCGTCCTGCGAACGGCGTTCGTCGTCCTCGGAGATTTCCTTGTCCTTGACCAGCTTCTTGAGCGCTTCGTTGGCCTCACGGCGCAGGTTACGCACCGCGATCTTGGCGTCTTCGCCTTCGCTGCGCACGACCTTGGTCAGGTCGCGGCGGCGTTCTTCGGTCAGCGCGGGCATCGGAACGCGGATCGTGTCGCCCATCGAGATGGAGTTCAGGCCCAGGTCCGACTCACGGATGGCCTTTTCGATCGGGCCGGCCATGTGTTTTTCGTACGGCTGCAGGCTGATGGTGCGGGCATCGACCAGGTTCACGTTGGCGACTTGGCCGACCGGCACGGGCGAGCCGTAGTATTCGACCTGCACGTGGTCCAGAATGCCGGTGTGGGCGCGGCCCGTGCGGATCTTGGCCAGGTTGGTCTTGAGCGTATCAAGCGACTTGGCCATCCTGGCTTCGGCGGATTTGCGGATTTCTGCTGCGCTCATGGAATTTCCTTTTCTTTAAACGTGTACCAACGTGCCTTCGTCCTCGCCGCTCACGACTCGCTTGAGCGCGCCGGACTTATTGATCGAAAACACCTTGATCGGCAATTTCTGGTCGCGGCACAACGCGAAGGCGGTGGCGTCCATGACTTCAAGGCGGCGAACGATCGCCTCGTCGAAGCTGATGCGCGCGTAACGCGTCGCGGTGGGATCCTTGTTGGGATCCGCACTGTAGATGCCATCCACCTTGGTGGCCTTCAGCACGATCTCCGCGCCGATCTCGGCGCCGCGCAGTGCCGCAGCCGTGTCGGTGGTGAAGAAGGGATTGCCGGTACCCGCGGCGAAGATCACGACCTTGCCCTCTTCGAGGTAACGCAAGGCCTTGGGCCGGATGTAGGGCTCGACGACTTGATCGATATTCAGCGCGGATTGTACCCGGGTGTCGATACCCTTGTGCTTGAGCGCGTCTTGCAGCGCAAGCGCGTTCATGATGGTGGCCATCATGCCCATGTAGTCGGCGGTGGCGCGGTCCATGCCCTGCGCACCCGGGGCGACGCCACGGAAGATGTTGCCTCCGCCGATGACGATGGCCAATTCGACGCCTGCGGCGGCGACTTCAGCGATCTCATCGGTCATACGGACGATGGTGGAGCGATTGATGCCAAATGCATCGTCGCCCATCAGCGCCTCGCCGGAAAGTTTGAGAAGAACCCGTTTGTATGCCCTGCTGCTCATAGGTGATATCCCGAAGAACAATCCGACGAAAGTGTAAGACAAGAATGGGGTTGACCCCCAGCACCGCGCCCGCCTGGCGGGTTGGCTGCCCCATCGGCGTCTGCCTTTGGGGGCCCATGCGGCGAAAAAGGCCGGACTAGAATTTAATCTAGCGCCGGCCTTTAAGCACTACCTAGAGGTCAGGCGGCGCCAGCGGCGGCGGCGGCAACCTCAGCGGCAAAGTCGCTGGTCTTCTTCTCGATACCTTCGCCGACGACGAACAGCACGAACTTGCTGATCGATGCGCCCTTTTCCTTCAGGTGCTGTTCGACCGTGTGCTTGTCGCTCTTGACGAACGGCTGCGACAGCAGCGTCACTTCCTTCAGGAACTTCACGACCGAGCCTTCGACCATCTTGGCGACGATGTCGGCCGGCTTGCCGGATTCGGCGGCCTTCTGCTCGGCAACCGAGCGCTCGGCGGCGATGTCGGCAGGGTTCACGCCGTCGGCGTTCAGGGCCTTGGGCTTGGTGGCGGCGATGTGCATCGCCAGGTCCTTGCCCACTTCCTCGGCGCCGGTGTATTCGACCAGCACGCCGATCTTGCCGCCGTGCACGTAGCTGGCCAGCGAGTTGGCGGTCTCGATGCGCTCGAAGCGGCGGATCGAGATGTTTTCGCCGATCTTGCCGATCAGGGCGGTACGGGTGGTTTCGACGGTGCCTTCACCGAAGGGCAGCGCCGACAGCGCGGCCACGTCGGCCGGGTTCTGCGTGGCGACCAGCTCAGCCAGCTTGTTCACGAAGCCGACGAAGTCGTCGTTCTTGGCGACGAAGTCGGTTTCGCAGTTGATTTCGATGACGGCGCCCTTCTTGGCGTCGGCGGAGATGAACAGACCGATCAGGCCTTCGGCGGTGACGCGGGCGGCGGCCTTGCTGGCCTTGTTGCCCAGCTTGACGCGCAGGATTTCTTCAGCGCGGGCCAGGTCGCCTTCAGCTTCCGTCAGGGCCTTCTTGCATTCCATCATGGGCGCGTCAGTCTTTTCGCGCAGTTCCTTGACCAGGGCAGCGGTAATTTCAGCCATGTTTGCTCCAAATTTTGCTAAGACACGCCCCGGCGGGCCGGGGCTGTGATTTGATTCGATGAGACGCCCGCACGTGGCGGGCCTGGAAGATGGGAGCCCAGCTTCGCAGCGCCGGCGGGGCGAAAGCGGACCAGATGCGGCGCCGCTTCCAGACCTTACCCGCCGGACATGACAACAGGCTTAGGCCTGGTTGTCTTGCACTTCGACGAACTCTTCCTGACCTTCGCCCAGCTCTTCGACCAGACCGTTCAGGTTTTGCTCGCGGCCTTCCAGGACGGCGTCGGCGATGCCCTTGGCGTACAGCGCGATGGCCTTGGCCGAGTCGTCGTTGCCGGGGATCACGTAGTCGATGCCTTCGGGCGAGTGGTTGGTGTCAACCACGGCGACCACGGGGATGCCCAGGGTCTTGGCTTCGGCGATGGCGATCTTGTGGTAGCCGACATCGATCACGAACATGGCATCGGGCAGACCGTTCATGTCCTTGATGCCGCCGATCGACTTGTTCAGCTTGTCCAGTTCGCGTTGGAACAGCAGGCCTTCCTTCTTGATCATGCGCTCGGCGCCGCCTTCGGCGACCACGGCTTCCATGTCCTTCAGGCGCTTGACCGAGGTCTTGACCGTCTTGAAGTTGGTCAGCATGCCGCCGAGCCAGCGGGCGTCGACGTAGGGCATGCCGCAACGGGCGGCTTCAGCAGCGACCAGCTCGCGAGCGGCGCGCTTCGTGCCGACGAACAGGATGTTGCCGCCGCGAGCAGCCAACTGCTTCACGAACTTGGTGGCTTCCTGGTACTTATCAACCGTCTTTTCGAGGTTGATGATGTGAATCTTGTTGCGGTGACCGAAGATGTACTGAGCCATCTTGGGGTTCCAGTAACGGGTTTGGTGACCAAAGTGGACACCCGCTTCCAGCATTTCGCGCATCAAAGACATTTAATTCTCCAAGGGTTGGTTTCTTGCGCCGCACCTGCATCAGCATCTTGCTGACACCCTGGGTGGTGTTGCGCGCGATTTCCCGCAAAACGCGGGATGACAAAGATTTTAACCGGGCCGGCCGATCACTGCCGCAATAACTACGACGCTCCAGGCGCGTTGCCTGTAGCGGCTCGCCTTTAACGACTTCTACTACGCTGCCGCGATAAACCCAGACGGCCGCCACCACAAGATTCTTGCATTGCGTCTTTCCGACACTCCAGGAGACTCCTGGAAGTTTCTTCGAGACGCACCCGGAATTGTTTTGTTGGCGGCGAAATCCAGTTCTTCGCAAACCTGGCCGCTAGGCCAGCCCGCGCATCAGGCCGCTGTGGCAGTTCTTCAGGATCCTTTTCAGGAATGCCCTTTTCAGGGTGCGCTTTTCAGCGCATTTCCAAGAACTTAATCCAGCGCCCATACCGAACCTGCATCGCCGCTCGAAAACACTTCCGGGCTTGCAAGCACACCGCGCCCAGCTGGCGGCGGCATTCATGCCCCGAACGCATCCGGCTGGATCCCGATCGACGCCCGACTGCTTCCCAACACCCTGCGGCTTGCCCGAATTCGCTCCACAACCTTCGCTTGCGGTGAAACTTCAGGGCCTGCCGCGTGATCTTATGAAGAACCGCGCATGACCGAATAATCCTGCCGGGTGTGCCCTGAACCCAAAGGCCAGCACCCGCCGGGTTTGGCTGGGGGTCAGACTGCCTGAGCGTTGGCTTTTGCCGAAGCTCTTGCCATGGCACTGGCGGTGCAGACCCTTCTTGCCGGTAACCCGATTGCTCCCCAAATTTTTAGGGAAGCCTATAATTCTACTATTCTTTCAAGCAGACATTCAAGCGACATATCGCAAGCTTTCCATGGGCACAATCACTGATCCGGCCGACCTGGCCAAGATGCGCGCCGCCTGCCAGGACGCCGCCAAAGTTCTCGATTTCATCACGCCGCACGTCAAACCGGGCGTTACCACCGGCGAACTCGACCGCCTCTGCCTGGAGTACCTGACCGACGAACTGAAGGTGAAGTCCGCCACGGTCGGCTACGCGCCCCCCGGCTACCCGCCCTTCCCCGGCGCCATCTGTACCTCCGTGAATCACCAGGTGTGCCATGGCATCCCGGGCGACAAGGTGCTGAAAAATGGGGACTCATTGAACATCGACGTCACCATCATCAAGGATGGCTGGTTCGGCGACACGAGCCGGATGTACGCGGTGGGCGAACAGTCCATTTTGTCCCGGCGCCTGTCCGACATCACGTTCGAGTGCATGTGGAAGGGCATCCAGCAGGTCAGGAACGGCGCCACCCTGGGCGACATCGGCAACGCCATCCAGAAGCACGCCGAGTCCAACGGCTTTTCGGTGGTGCGCGAATTTTGCGGCCACGGCATCGGACAGCGCTTTCACGAAGATCCCCAGGTCCTGCACTACGGCAAGCCCGGCACGGGCGTAAAGCTGGTGACCGGCATGCTGTTCACGATCGAGCCGATGATCAACGCCGGGCGCCGCGAGATCCGCCAACTGGCCGACGGCTGGACCGTGGTCACGCGCGACCACAGCCTGTCCGCGCAATGGGAACACGCCGTCTGCGTGACGGAGACCGGCTACGAGGTCCTGACCCTGTCGCCCGGCATGCCCCAGCCGCCCGCGTTCATCACCGAACCCATCGTCATCCCCGCCGTCTGAAGCACCGCAGCCATCCATGACCGCCGAAATCCTTACCCAGCTGCGCGAACGCATTCAGGAATCCCGGCGGGCCGCGGTGGCCCAGTTCCGGGAACACGAACGCCCCGATATCCTGCTGACCGAACTGCGGCGCATCGTGGATGCCGCCCTGCGGGATCTGGTCAAGCATTGCCCGCTGCCGGTCGGCGCCACGCTGGCGGCCGTGGGCGGCTATGGCCGCGGCGAGCTCTACCCCCACTCCGACGTCGATCTGCTGATCCTGCTGCCGCATGCGCCGACGCCCGACGAGGAAAGCGCGATCGAAAAGCTGGTGGCGTCGCTGTGGGATCTGGGACTGGAGCCGGGCCACAGCGTGCGCACCATCGAGGACTGCGAACGCGAGGCGGACGCCGACATCACCGTGGAAACCGCCCTGCTGGAATCCCGCTGGCTGGCCGGCAGCCGCGTGCTGATGCGCAAGTTCGACGCGGCCACCAAGTCGCGGCTCGATCCGCAAGCTTTCTTTCTGGCCAAGCGCGTCGAAATGCAGCAGCGCCACGGGCGCTACCACGACACGCCCTACGCGCTGGAACCCAATTGCAAGGAATCGCCCGGCGGGCTGCGCGATCTGCAGGTCATCCTGTGGATGGCCCGGGCCGCCGGGTTTGGCAACAACTGGCGGTCGGTGGCGCAGGCGGGTCTGCTGACCTCGTCCGAGGCGCGCGACCTGCGCAAGGCCGAGCAAGCCTTCAAGCGCCTGCGCATCGAACTGCACCTGCTGGCCAACCGGCGCGAAGACCGGGTGCTGTTCGACCTGCAGCCCGCGCTGGCCGAGGTCTACGGCATCCATGCGACTGCCACGCGGCGCGGCAGCGAACTGCTGATGCAGCGCTACTACTGGGCGGCACGGCTGGTGACGCAGCTGAACGGCATCCTGGTGCAGAACATCGAGGAGCGGCTGTTTCCCCGCCCCGACAGCGACGCGCGCGACATCGACGACGATTTCCGCAACCTGCGCGACCGCCTGGACATCATTCGGGACGACGGCTTCGAGCGCAATCCCACCCTGCTCCTGCGCGCCTTTTTGGTGATGCAGCAGCACCCCGAGCTGACGGGCATGTCTGCCCGCACGCTGCGCGCCATCTGGCATTCGCGACACCGCATCGACGCGCAGTTCCGCCGCAATCCGGTCAACCGCAAGCTGTTCCTGCAGATCCTGCAGCAGCCGCGCGGCATCGTCCACGAATTGCGGCGCATGACCATGCTGAACATCCTGCCGCGTTACCTGCCGGTGTTCCGCCGCATCGTGGGCCAGATGCAGCACGATCTTTTCCATGCCTATACGGTGGACCAGCACACGCTTGCGGTGGTGCGCAACCTGCGCCGTTTCACCATGCCCGAGCACGCGCAGGAATATCCGTTGGCCAGCCAGCTGATCGCAGGCCTGGACCGTCACTGGCTGCTGTACGTGGCCGCGCTGTTTCACGACATCGCCAAGGGCCGCGGCGGCGACCATTCTGAATTGGGCGCGCGCGAGGTGCGCAAGTTTGCCGCCGACCACGGCATGGATCCCGAAGACGCCAAGCTGGTGGAGTTCCTGGTGCGCCAGCATCTGCTGATGTCGGCGGTGGCGCAAAAGCGTGATCTGTCCGATCCCGACGTGGTGAAGGAGTTTGCCGCGACGGTCAAGGACGAACGCCATCTGACCGCGCTTTATCTGCTGACGGTGGCCGACATCCGCGGCACCAGCCCCAAGGTCTGGAACGCCTGGAAGGGCAAGCTGCTGGAAGACCTGTACAAGCTGACGCTGGCCGCGCTGGGCGGCGCCCACGCCGACGCCCATACGGTGCTGGCCGAACGCAAGGAAGAAGCGGCGCGGCTGACGCGCCTGGCCGGTCTGCGCGACGACGCGCGCGAAGCCTTCTGGAATCAGCTGGACGTGGCGTACTTCCTGCGGCACGACGCCTCGGACATCGCCTGGCACACGCGCCATCTGTACCACCAGGTCGAGCCCGCGCGGGCCGTGGTCAAGGCGCGCCCCACCGAGCAAGGCGAAGGCCTGCAGATCATGGTCTACACGCGCGATGCCCCCGACCTGTTCGTGGCGATCTGCGGCTATTTCGACGCCAAGTCCCTGTCCATTCAGGACGCCCGCATCCACACGACCCGTCATGGCTGGGCGCTGGACAGCTTTATCGTGCTGCTGCCGGAAGGCGCCAGCGACCTGCGGGCGCAGGCCACGCTGGTCGAGCACGAACTGGCCGAGCGGCTGAAGGACCCGCAAGCAGCCGCGCAGGCCCAGCCCGGGCGCGGCGGATGGTACGGACGCGGCCGGCAGTCGCGCGTGTCTCGCGTGTTTCCGGTCATGCCGCAAGCCGAACTGCAGCCGGACGAGCGCAGCACATCGTGGCGCCTGTCCGTCACGGCGACCGACCGGCCGGGGCTGCTGCATGCCCTGGCGCGCGTCTTTGCCCGCCACGAGGTCAACCTGCTCATGGCCAAGATCATGACGCTGGGCGACCGCGTCGAGGACGTGTTCATCGTGGACGGGTCCGCCCTGGCGCGCCCCCGCAGCCAGATGCAGTTCGAACGCGACATCCTGGACGCGCTTTCCGGCGGCGAGGCCCAGCAGCGCGCCGCCTGAGCCCGCATCGCCAGACCCCGCCCGGACCGCATACAATCCGGGTTTTCGGCCAGGCGATGCTTGCTCCCATGCAGCTCAATGACTATCTGCGCGTTTTCGGTGGCAGCTTTTTCTTTGCGCTGGCCACCCTGCTGCCGTTTCTGAACCCACCCGCGATCGCCCCCATCTTCCTCTCGCTGACCGAGGGCGCTTCGTCCGCCACGCGGGTGGTGCTGGCCAAGCGGGTCGCCACCAACGTGTGCCTGATGCTGATCGTGGCCATGGTGGCGGGCAACGTGCTTCTCAGCTTCTTTGGCATCTCGCTGTCGATCGTGCGCGTGGGCGGGGGCATGCTGGTGATCGCCAGCGCCTGGCGGCTGGTGAACTCGCCAGATGCCGACACCGAACGCGTCGCCCGCATGGCCGAATCGTTCACGCCCGAAATGGCCAAGGCCCGCGCGTTCTATCCGCTAACCTTTCCCATCAGTTGCGGTCCCGGCTCCATCGCGGCCGCCATCACGGTGGGGGTCTCGCTACGAGACCAGAATCACGCATTGAGCCTGGTACGCCTGGCCGGCTCCATTCCTGGCATCATCGTCGTTTCGCTCACGCTGTATGTCTGCCTGCGCTTTGCGGCCCAGATGCTGCACCGCCTGGGCGACAATGGCACCGCTGTCTTCATGCGGTTGTCGGCCTTCATCATGCTGTGCCTGGGGGTGCAGATCTTCTGGGAGGGCGCCCGGGAACTCCTTTTGGGCGTGCTGACCCAGGTGATGCAACCAATTCCCGTCCCGAAGGCCTAAGCATGGCCGGCCGCCACGCCGGCCTCGTTTAACCCATTCCAACGCAACAATGACCTCTCGCTCAGAACGCCTGCTCCGCCTGATCGCCCTCTTCTCCTTCGGCGCCGTGGGCATCGCCCTCGTTTCCCAGCACGTCTTCGACATGCCGCCCTGCGCCTGGTGCGTGTTGCAGCGCCTGATTTACCTGGTGATCGGCGTCGTCGCCCTGGTGGGCGGCTTTGGCGGCGGACGCGCCCTGACGCGGATCTGCGGCTTTCTGGCCGCCCTGCTGTCGCTGTCGGGCATCGTGGCCGCCTGGTACCAGTACACCGTGGCCGCCAACATGCTCTCGTGCGACCAGACCTTTGCCGATCGTTTCATGACCGGCATCGGCCTGGAAAGCGCCATCCCGTCGCTGTTCGGCATCTACGCCACCTGCATGGACGCCAAGGTGCCGGTGCTGGGCATTGAATATGCCCTGTGGAGCCTGGCGCTCTTTGTGATTCTGTTCTTCATGGCGCTGCCGGTGGCGTTCAGGCGCGGCCGCGCGTGAACGCGGCGTGCACATGCAGACACTGAAATACCTGGCCGGCTATCCGGAACCGCTGCTGGCGCAGGCCCAGAAACTGCTCGACCAGGACAAGCTGGGCGCGGCCCTCCTGGCGCGCTATCCGGAAGGCGCGCACGACGTGCGCACCGACAAGGCGCTGTACCAGTACGTGACCGAGCTGAAGAACGCCCACATGCGCAATGGCGACCAGATCAACAAGGTTGTGTTCGACAGCAAGATCCATGTGATTCAGCACGCGCTGGGCCAGCACACCTACATTTCGCGGGTGCAAGGCGGCAAGCTGAAGGCCAAGCACGAGATCCGCGTGGCGACGTTGTTCAAGAACGTGCCCGCGCCATTCCTGAAGATGATCACTGTGCACGAGCTGGCGCACCTGAAGGAGAAGGACCATAACAAAGCCTTCTACAACATGTGCCTGCGCATGGAGCCGCACTACCACCAGTACGAATTCGACCTGCGCCTATACCTGACGCACCTGGAGGCCACGCGCACGCCGCTGTGGGAAGCGAAAGGCTAGATCGCATCTTCAACGGGTAAAAAAATGCCGTCCCGAGGGACGGCATTTTGTTCTGCGCCAAACGCCGGCGGCGATCAGGCTTCGTCGGAGGTGTGCCCCATGTTGAAGCGCAGGCCGCCCGCATCTTCGTCCTTGCCGGGCTCGGAGCGCGATTGCCCCAGGCGGGCCAGGTACTCGGGCGTGATGTCGCCGGTGATGTACTGGCCGTCGAAGCACGAGGCCTCGAAGCGCGTCAGCTTGGGATTGATGTCGCGCACGGCCTGCTGCATGTCGTGCAGGTCCTGGTAGACCAGGCTGTCCGCGCCAATGGCGCGGGCGATTTCCTCGTCCGTGCGGCCGGTGGCGATGAGCTCGCTCTGCGTGGGCATGTCGATGCCGTACACGTTGGGGAAGCGCACCGGAGGCGCGGCCGAGGCGAAGTACACCTTGTTGGCGCCGGCGGCGCGGGCCATGTCGACGATCTCGCGGCTGGTCGTGCCGCGCACGATGGAGTCGTCGACCAGCAGCACGTTCTTGCCCTTGAATTCCATGCCGATGGCATTGAGCTTCTGGCGCACCGACTTCCGGCGCACGGCCTGGCCCGGCATGATGAACGTACGGCCCACGTAGCGGTTCTTGATGAGCCCTTCGCGATAGTCCAGGTTCAGGCGTGCGGCAAGCTGCATGGCGGCCGGGCGCGAGGAATCGGGAATCGGCATGACGACGTCGATGTCGCCCAGGCGCATGTTGCGCGCGACCTTGTCGGCCAGGTACTCACCCATGCGCAGGCGCGCGTCGTACACCGACACGCCGTCGATCATCGAATCGGGGCGGGCGAAGTAGACGTATTCGAAAATGCACGGAACCAGCTGGGGGTTGTCGGCGCACTGGCGGGCCACCATGCGGCCGTCCAGGTCGATGAAGACGGCTTCGCCGGGCTCCACGTCGCGCACGAACGTGAATCCGCTGCCTTCAAGCGCCACGGATTCCGAGGCAACCATCCATTCCACACCCTCTTCGGTTTCCTGGCGGCCGATACACAGCGGGCGGATGCCGTTGGGATCGCGGAAGGCCAGCAGGCCGTAGCCGGAAATCTGGGCCACGACGGCATAGGCGCCGCGCACACGCTTGTGCAGGGCGGACACGGCGCGGAACATGGCGTCCTCGTCGAGCGACACGCCGTTGGCGGCCGATTGCAGCTCGTGCGCCAGCACGTTCAAGAGGACTTCGGAATCGGAGTTCGTGTTGATGTGGCGGCGATCGACGCGATACAGCGACTCGCGCAGCTCACGCCAGTTGGTCAGGTTGCCGTTGTGGGACAACATGATGCCGAACGGGGCATTGACGTAGAACGGCTGGGCCTCTTCCTCGCTGGCGCTGGAGCCGGCGGTGGGATAGCGGACCTGGCCGACGCCCGACGTGCCGGGCAGCGCGCGCATGTTGCGCGTGCGGAAGACATCGCGCACCAGGCCGTGCGCCTTGTACATATTGAACTGGTTGCCTTGCGACGTCGCAATGCCCGCGGCGTCCTGCCCGCGATGCTGCAACAGCAGCAAGCTGTCATAGAGCAGCTGGTTGACCGGCCCGCGCCCGATGACCCCTACGATTCCACACATGGTGAGATTTCCTGGTTGATTTGAAGCTAATCAGTACGGCAGCCACGTCGCCAGGGTTGGCGGCAGCCACGTCTTGATATGTTTGATGGCCTCGATGGCCGAATGCGAAAACATGGCGTCCTGCCACCACGGCTCTTGCGGCAGCGGCGTATACCCTGCGGCGGCGACCAGCGCCAGCACGATCAATAGACCACGGGCCAGCCCGAACATTCCGCCCAGGCCGTGATCGGCGGGGCTGAGTCCGGTGCTGCGGATCAGGGCGGCAAGCGTCATATTGACCAACCCCACGCCGAGCAACACGATGATGAACACCGCCGCGTAGGAGACTCCCATGCGCAGCAGCGTCGTTTCAATATAGGGCTCCAGCCAGGTGTACACCGTGGGGCCCCACCATATCGCGGCCACGAAGGCCAGCAGATAGGCGACCAGCGACAGCACCTCTTTGAGCAGGCCGCGCACCAGGCCCAGCACACCCGATACCACCAGGATGGCCAGCACGACGAAGTCGAAGCCGGTCACTATTGGGCGGCAATGAAACCATTGTCATAGCCCAGCGTGCGCAACCGCGCCTGGGCCGCCTGGGCCGCCTCGCGCGACGGGAACGGCCCCACGCGCAGACGGTACTGCTGCTTGCCATTGATCGTGGCCTGCTCGACGAAGGCGTTGGTGACGCCGGCCTGATGCAATTTGCCGCGGCGCGACTGGGCGTCTTCGGAAGTCGTGTAGGCAGCGATCTGCAGCACGAAATTGCCCTTCGCGGCGGCGGGTTTGGACGCTTCCGGCTTGGGCGCCGATGCCGGCGCACTGCGGCCCTCGAGCAGCGCCAGGGCGCGAGCGCCGTCGTCGGAACGCGTTTCAGGCTTGGCCGGCGTGGTCGACTTGGCGGGCTCGGGCTTGGGCTTGGTTTCGGGCTTGGGCGGCGTGGCCGGCGGGACGGCAGGCGTCGCGGGCGGGGTGGCCGGCTGCGTGGTGTGGGGCGTGGTGGGCGTGCCGGACGCGGCGGCCACGGGCGGCACGGAATTCACGGCGGGAGGCGTAGGCACCGCGGCCGGGTCGGTGGCCCCGGACGCCGAGGGGTCGGCGGGCGCGGCAACCTGGGGTTCGGAGACCTGAGGCTGGAACGGCGTCGTGCGTTCCGGCACCTTGATGGGGATGTTGTCGTCGACCGGGGCGGGCTGAGAGTCCAGCACCATGGGCAGGATGATGACTGCGGCCAGCACCAGCGCCACTGCGCCCGCAAGCCTGCGCCGCGCGCGGCCGCGCAACTCGGCCGCCTGGACCTCGCTGGGCACGGCAGCCCGTTTGGAGGCCTGCGCCTGCTCGGCAGGATCTTTGCGTTTGAAAAAACCCATGGAAGAGAATTCCTTGCGGCGCCTTGCGGCATTGCGGCGGCACGGCCGCCATGACGCGAATGGCCCGATTTGCCTATGCCTTGCGACCCAGAGCCTGCAAAACGGAGGCTACGGTGAGAAACGATCCAAATACGACGATTCTATCATTCTCCCCTGCCCGTTCGCGCGCTGCCGCAAAGGCCTGGGCAGGATCGGCGTAGGCCTGGATGCCGGGGCTTTCGCTGCCGGCGGGCAACGGCGGGAGGGCCGCGCCGACCTGGTCCGCGAGCGCCTGGCCCGGGGTGCCGCGCGGTCCGGGCAGGCCCGCGCAATACCAGTAGTCGATGCGGGAACCGAGCTTGGCCACCACGCCGGCGAGGTCCTTGTCGTTCAGCATGCCGAACACCGCGTGGGTGTACGGATGAAAGCCCATGTTGTCCAGGTTCTGCGCCAGCACGGCGGCGGCGTGCGGGTTGTGCGCAACGTCCAGGATGACGGTGGGCTGGCCCGGCAGGATCTGGAAGCGGCCCGGCAGCGAAGCTTGCAGCAGCCCCAGGCGCACGGCCTGCTGCTGCACGGGCAGTCGGTCGCGCACGGATTCCAGCGCGGCCAGCGCCGCCGAGGCGTTGAGCAATTGGTTGGCGCCGCGCAGGGCCGGATAAGCCATCGCGCTGCGGCGCTGTTCGCGCCCGCCATAGGCCCACTGCTGGCGGTCGCCCGAATAGTTGTAGTCGCGTCCGAAAAGCCACAGGTCCGCGCCGATCTCCTGGACGTAATCCAGCAGCGACTGCGGGGGCACTGGGTCGCTGCAGATGGCGGGCCGGCCGCTGCGGTAGATATGGGCTTTTTCGAAACCGATCTTTTCGCGCGTGTCGCCCAGCCAGTCGGTGTGATCGAGGTCGACGCTGGTGACGATGGCGCAGTCGGCGTCGACGATGTTCACGGCATCCAGGCGTCCGCCAAGGCCGACTTCGAGGACGACGGCGTCGAGCCGCGACTGCGAGAACAGGCGCAGAATGGCCAGCGTGGTGAATTCAAAGTAAGTCAGCGAGACGTCGCCGCGCGCGGCTTCGACGGCCTGGAACTGGGCGATCAGGTCCTGATCGGACGCGATCTGCCCGTTGACGCGGGCGCGCTCGTTGAAGTCGATGAGGTGCGGCGAGGTGTACAAGCCCACCTTGTAGCCCGCCGCAAGCAGGATGGCCTCGAGCATGGCACAGGTGGAGCCTTTGCCGTTGGTGCCGCCGACGACGAATTTCACGCCGGGCAGCGACAGCGCCATGCGGTCCGCGACCTGGCGCACCCGGTCCAGACCCATGTCGATCGCCGTGGCGTGGATGGACTCCAGGTACTGCAGCCAATCAGACAGGTTGGCGGCGGCGTCAGGCGTGCGGACAGAAGACATGAGGCGGGTTCGCGAAAGGAAATCAGCCTGCGATTTTAGCAGTCCACGCCCGGTGTTTTCCCTAATCCCCTAGGGCGCGGCCCGGTATCCCGGAACAAAAAGTGCTTGCCCATGTTTTTCTCATACGTAAAAATAAATTCATGTATGAAAAATATAAGGAAGAGACATGACGCAGCGTGATACCCCGAGCTGGCTGGTGCGTGAAGCCGACGTCCCCGGTTACCACCCGGCCAACCACACCGGCACCCTCAACCGCCGGCTGATCAGCCCGGAGACCGTGGGCGCCCGCGGGGTGGAGGTCCTGCTGGGCGTGATCGACAAGGGCAAGGGCGCGCTGCCGCATGCGCATCCCGGCATTGAACAGGTCTGCTACCTGATATCGGGCACCGCCCGCGCCCAGGTGCAGGACGAATGGGCCGACATGGGCCCGGGCGACTGTTGTTACTTCCCGCCCGATATCCCCCACGTTTTCACGGTGACGAGCGACGAGCCGGCCCGGCTGCTGGTCATCTACACGCCCCCGTACGAAGAATCCCCCGACCGCGTGATACGCGATTTTCCGGCGTCACCCTCGGCCGCTTGACGCGGCTTGACCCAGGCAGCGGCCGCAGAGCCGCGCCGCATTCCATAAAAACAGGAGACACACCCATGCAATCCCTACGCCTGCTGGGCGCCGCGCTAGTGAGCGGCGCCGCCTTGATGGCCGCTGGCCCCGCGCACGCCGCCGATTACCCCACCAAGCCCATCACCCTCGTGGTGCCCTTTCCCGCCGGATCCGGCACGGACGCCGTGGGACGCATCTTCGGGGCCGAACTGTCGACCATTCTTGGCCAGCAGGTCGTGGTCGAGAACAAACCCGGCGCCAACGCGACGATCGCGGCCAACTACGTGGCGCGCGCCAAGCCGGACGGCTACACGCTCTTCGTCACCACCAACACGTCCCATTCGGCCGCGCCGTGGCTGATGAAGAACGTGCCATACGACCCGGTGAAGGATTTCACCCCCATCGCGCGGGGCGGCAACCTGCCCTTCATCCTGGTCGTGAACCCGAAGCGCCCCTGGAAGACGGTGGCTGACCTGGTGGCCGACGCCAAGAAGAATCCCGGCCGCATCACCTATGCCAGCGGCAACAGCACGGGCATCGTCGCCGGCGCAACACTGGCCAACCGCGCCAAGATCGACATCCTGCACGTGCCCTACAAAGGCACGCCGCAAAGCCTGACGGACGTGGTGGGCGGCCAGGTGGACTTCATGTTCACCGATCTGGCCTCGGGCCTGCCGTTCGTGCAGTCGGGGCAATTGCGCGCCCTGGCCGTGTCCACGGCCGAGCGCAGCGCCATCGTGCCCGACCTGCCATCGATGGCCGAAGCGGGCGTGCCCGACTTCGACCTGAATTCCTGGAACGGCTACTTCGGCCCGGCCGGGATGCCGCCCGAGATCGTGGCCAAGCTGAATGCGGCCATCAACAAGATCGCCGCGAATCCCGACACGAAAAAGCGCCTGGCGGGACTGGGATTTGATGCGTTCTCCAGCACCCCCGAGGCCTTCGCCCAGTTCGTCGGCGAACAGCGCGACCTGTGGGGCAAGCTGATCCGCGACGCGGGGATCGAGCAGCAATGATCGACCAGCCCCTGCCCGACACGCCGGCCGCCGGGCCGCTCGCCGGCGTGCGCATTCTGGACCTGAGCTCGGTGGTGATGGGGCCGTATGCGACCCAGGTCCTGGCGGACCTGGGCGCGGACGTCATCAAGGTGGAGTCGCCGGCGGGAGACAACATGCGGGCCGTCGGCCCCATGCGCAACCCGGGCATGGGGCATCTGTACCTGCACCTGAACCGCAACAAGCGGTCGATCGTCCTGGACCTGAAAACCCCCGAGGGCCGGGAGGCCTGCCTGAAACTGGCGGAAGGCTGCGATGCCCTGCTCTACAACATCCGCCCGCAGGCGATGGCGCGGCTGGGGCTGTCGTACGAGGCCGTTTCCGCCCGCAACCCGCGCCTTGTGTACGTGGGCGCCTACGGGTTTGGCGAAGCCGGCCCCTACGCCGGCCGTCCCGCCTACGACGACCTGATCCAGGGGCAGACCGGCATTGCCGCGCTGTCCGCGCAGCAGAGCGGCGATGTGCCGCGCTATGCGCCGCTGACGCTGGCTGACCGGGCGGTCGGCCTGCACGTCGGCATCGCGCTGGTATCCGCGGTGCTGGGCGCCCGCACGCTCGGCCGCGGCCAGCAGGTGGAGATCCCGATGTTCGAGGGCATGGCGCACCTGGTGCTGGGCGACCACCTGGGCGGCGCGACCTTTGAGCCGCCGATGGGTCCCACGGGCTACGCGCGCCTCTTGGCGCCGCATCGCCGGCCGTACGCCACCGCGGACGGATACATCTGCCTGCTGATCTACAACGACAAGCATTGGCGCAACTTCTTCGCATTGATCGGGCGTCCCGAGCTGTCGCAGGATCCGCGCTTTTGCACGCACGGCGCCCGCGCGGCGCACATCAGCGAGGTCTACGCCTTCGTGGCCGAGGTGATCGCCACCCGCCCGAGCCAGGACTGGCTGACGGAACTGGCGCGCGCCGACATTCCCGCCTCGCAGCTCTACACCATCGACGGCCTGCTGCAGGACGAGCACCTGACCGCCACCGGCTTCATCCAGGAAATGGACCACCCGTCGGAAGGCCGCATTCGCACCACGGGAACGCTGGGCCGCTACGAAGCCACGCCGACTTCGATACGGCGCCCTGCCCCGCGCCTCGGGCAGCACAGCCGCGAGGTGCTGGCCGAGGCGGGCTACGGCCAGGAACAGATCGACGCCATGCTTGCCCGTGGCATTACCCAGGACGGAAACAACGATGGACTTTGAATTCACCCCCGACCAGCTCGCCCTGCGCGACGCGGTTTCCCGCATCTGCGACCGCTACCCCGACGAATACTGGCTGGAACGAGACCGCGAGGGCGGGTTTCCGGAACCCCTGCACGCGGACCTGGCGCGCGACGGCTGGCTGGGCATCGCGATGCCGCAGGAGTACGGCGGCGCGGGCCTGGGCATGACCGAAGCGGCGCTGATGATGCAGACCATCGCCGCGTCGGGAGCGGGCTTTACCGGCGCCTCGGCCGTCCACATGAACATCTTCGGGCTGAATCCGGTCGTGGTGTTCGGCAGCGATGAACAGCGCGGGCGGTGGCTCGAACCGCTGATCGCCGGCCGGGAAAAGGCCTGCTTTGCGGTCACCGAGCCCGACGCGGGGCTGGACACGACCAAACTGAGCACCCGCGCCGTGCGCCAGGGCGACGAATACATCGTCCATGGCCGCAAGATCTGGATTTCGACGGCCCAGGTGGCCAGCAAGATGCTGCTGTTGGCCCGCACCACGCCGCTGTCCGAGGTGGACAAGCCCACGCAGGGACTGTCGCTCTTCTACACCGACCTGGACCGCGAAAAGATCGAGGTGCGGGAGATTGAAAAAATGGGCCGCAAGGCGGTCGATTCGAACATGCTGTTCATCGATGGCCTGCGGATTCCGGTGGCCGATCGTATCGGCGAGGAAGGCCGCGGCTTTGAATACATCCTGCATGGCTTGAATCCCGAGCGCATCCTGATCGCCGCCGAAGCGGTGGGAATTGGCCGCGCGGCGCTGGACCGGGCGGTCAAGTACGCCGGCGAACGCACCGTGTTCGGCCGCCCCATCGGCAAGAACCAGGGCATTCAGCACCCGCTTGCCCAGGCGTGGATGCAGCTGGAGGCCGCGGACCTGATGGTGTTCAAGGCGGCCAGCCTGTACGACGCGGGCAAGCCCTGCGGCCCGGCCGCCAACTCGGCCAAGTACCTGGCGGCCGAAGCGGGCTACAACGCCTGCCAGACGGCGGTGATGACGCTGGGTGGCATGGGCTACGCGAAGGAGTACCACGTGGAGCGGCTGCTGCGCGAAAGCTTCATCCCCCGCATCGCGCCGGTCAGCCCGCAGCTCATCATGTGTTTCATTGCGGAAAAGGTGCTGGGCCTGCCCAAGTCGTACTAGGCGAGCGCCCCGCCCGCAGGCGGGCGCGGTTCAGGCCTGCTGCTCCAGCCCCGTGCAGGCCGCCCGCAGGATCCGGGCATACGATTCCTGCTCCGGCTCGATCCGGTAGATCGGGCCGCCCACCGAAATGGCGTAGTGTTCGCCGGACAGCGTGACCGGCCACGCGATCGCGCCCACGTCGGCGATCGACTCGCCGCTATTCATGAACCATCCCCGCTGCCGCGAGGCGTCCAGATCCGCGAGCAACGCCTCGCGGGTCACCAGCGTGCGCTCGTTGTAGCGCGTCATGGGGATGCCCGCCAACAGCGCATCGCGCGCCGTGTCGTCCAGCAGCGAAAGCAACGCTTTACCTAGCGAATTGGCGTGAACGTCCTTGAACTCGCCGGCAACCGGCGCGTATCGGATCGTATGGGGGGAGTCGAGCACATCCAGGTACACGACACGGCCGTCGGCCGACAGCTTGGCGAAGACCACCGTTTCGCGCGTCGCGTCGCGCAGTTCGACCAGGCTGGGATACACCCGGTCCAGGACAGGATCGGCCCGCGCGATGCGCTGGGCCATGGCGAGCAGCCGGCCGGTCGGGTAGTAGCCCTGGCGCCGTCCGGTTTCATACAGGTAGCCCAGGCTGGTGAGCGTGCGGATCAACGCCAGGCAGCTGGACACCGGCACATCCAGCAGGCGAGCCAGTTCCGACAGGGGCAGCGCGCGTTTCTCGCGGGCGTAGGTTTCGATGATTTCGATAACTCGCAACGCCGTCTTGACACTCATTGCCCGATCCAGACTCTTAGCACGTGAACCATCCAGTTGCGCGGGGCTAAAGTTCGCCCCGAGGGTGCCGTTATGGTAACTGAGAATTTCCTGAAAACAGCGCGTTCTCCGAGACGCCCCCCTCGCCGTTGGAGTGATCATGGCCGTAACCCCGTTAGCCCCCGCAGCGTTCGCGTCGTTACCGGTTTCGACCGTTATCGCCACGCCCGACCCTTCCGCCACCGCCACGCCCGCCCCCGCCAGCAGCAATAGCAGCGGCTCGGGCAACGCCACGTCGGATCAGGCCAATGCGCAGAAGATGCCGCTCGATAAGGCGCTGGACGAGATCAACGAACAGATGAAGGCCTGGTCGACCCAGCTTCAGTTCGAGATCGACCCGAATGTGCACCAGGTGGTTGTGTCCGTGATCGACGCCGAGTCGGGTGACGTCCTGCGCACCATCCCCAGCGAAGCGGTGCTCAAGATCGCCAAAATGATCGTGAACATGCAGGGAAACGGTATCAAGACCTCGGCCTGATCCGGCACTTAAAACGCCGTTCGCCAAAATTGCAGCGGGGCCCGGCACGAGAACCGTCGAAATAGGCCCGCCTTATGCCTTTACCCGGCCGATAGCCGGGACCACATTTTTGTCAGAATTGCATCGCTAGGAAGGAACTTCACATGGCCACCATCACCAACCTCGGTTCGAATTCAGGCTTGCCCCTGGAGGACATCCTCTCGAAGCTGGAGGCTGCCGAGGAAAAGAAGCTGCAGCAGTACACCGTACGGCAGACCAGCTTCGAAACCCGCGTTACGGCATACGGCCAGCTCAAGAGCGCCGTGGAAGCCGTGCAGAAGGCTGCCGCCGCGCTGGGCAAGCCCGAGACGCTGGGCGCCGTGAAAGGCAGCGTGACCGGCGGCGACGCCCTGACCGCGACCGTGGCCGCCGAAGGCGCCGTGGCCGGCCAGTACACGATCAACGTGAAGAACGTTGCCACCTCCCAGACCCTGCAATCGGGCGCGGTCGCCGACCGCAAGGCGTCCAATGGCGCCACCGGTTCCTTTGAAATCGAACTGGCCGACGGCACCAAGAAGACCGTCGACCTGAAGGACGACACCTCGCTGAACGGCATCGTCAAGGCGGTCAACGCCGACGACTCGCTGGGCGTGCGCGCCACCGTCATCACCGACGGCGACGGCAAGAGCTACCTGATGATGACCGCCAAGAACACGGGCGTGCAGGCGTCGGTCAAGTCCATCACGGTGACGGGCGACCAGTCGCTCAAGGACGTCCTGAACTACAACACCGACGCTGCCGACACCAGCGCGAAGATGACGGCCACCGCCGCTGTCGACGCTGAAATCGACATCAACGGCATCACCGTCAAGAGCGGCACGAACAACATTTCGACCGCCATCGACGGCGTCACGCTCAACCTGTCGTCCAAGACCGAAGCCGGCAAGCCCATCACGCTGAAGCTGGAAAGCGATCCCTCGGTGGCCAGCAAGGCGATCCAGAGCTTTGTGACCGCCTACAACACGCTGCAGACGACGATCAAGAACCTGACGGCTTTCGACGCCGCCGCCGCCACCAACCAGCCGCTGACCGGCGACGGCACGACGCGCGCCATCCAGTCGTCGCTCGCCAGCGCCCTGCAGTTCGTGACGGGTGAAGGCACGCTGCGTTCGCTGGCCGACCTGGGCATCACGACCAACCCGCAGACGCGCCAGCTGACGCTGGACCAGACCAAGCTGGACAAGGCGCTGTCCGCGAACGGCGCGGACGTCTCGCGCATGCTGACGGGCGAAAACGGCCTGGCCGCCAATTTTGCAAAGGCGACCAAGGATATCCTGAGCGACACCGGCTCGATCAAGACCAAGACCGACGGTCTGGCCAAGTCGATCGCCAACGTGAAGGATCAGTACACGCGCGCCAAGGCCGCTGGCGAAGCTTCGCTGGAGCTGATGCGCGCGCAGTTCGTCCAGTTGGACAAATTCGTTGCGCAGCAGTCGGTCACGGCCAACTACCTGACGCAGCAGTTCGCGGCCATGAACAAGTCGACGAAGTGATAACCGAGAAGATGCATTAAATGACGTACGCCGCGCGCCGCCCCACAGGCTCATACTCTGTCCGCTCCTACGCCGATATCGGCCTGGAGACCCAAGTGATGAGCGCCACACCGGAAAGGCTGATCACCCTGCTTTACCAGGGTGCGCGCGCGGCAATCGGACAGGCTCGCCTGCATCTGCAGGAAGGGCGGGTTGCCGAGCGCGGCGCAGCTATCACCAAGGCCATCAAGATCGTCGACGAAGGCCTGAAGATGGGCCTGAACATGGAAGCCGGCGGCGACATCGCCGCCAACCTGAGCCGGCTTTACGACTACATCGTCCGCACCCTGCTCATGGCAAACCTGAAAGCCGACGTCGAGCAGTTGGACATTGCGGACCGCCTGCTGGCGGACCTGGCCGACGCCTGGCAGACTTCCATCGATCGGCCTGCCCCGGGCGCAACGCCTTGATGGCCCCCATAACCGCTATTGCCAGCCATCGATCGCCCGAGATTTCTATGACGTCGCTCACCCAGTCTTCCACCATCCTGGAACAGTACCAGGAGATCGCGCTCTCAACGAGCGAGATGTTGACGGCCGCCCAGGCCGGCGACTGGGACACCGCACTCCTGCACGGCCAGCTCTATTGCGAGCAGGTCGAGCGCCTGCGCCATGCCGAACCCGTCAATCCGCTGGACGAAGCCGGGCGCAGCATGAAGTACGACTTGCTTGTGCGCATTCTTGAAAACGATGCCATGACGCGCGACCTGGCGCTGCCCCAGTTGGCGCGGCTGGGCGAACTGCTGGGACGCATGAAGCGCCAGCAGACCCTGCTGTCCGCCTACGGCAACCAGGCGCCTGACGAATGAGCATCGGTCCCGCCGCGCTCGGCAACGTCCTGGTGCAGCGGTTGGACGCCGTGCTTGGCACGACGATGTCCGCCGCGAACGCCAACCAGATTTCGGGCGCGCGGCCCGACGCGGTCAGCCAGCCCGGCAGCCCGGAGAAAGCCGGGCCTTCGGACGGCTCGGCGCGCGATACCCGGCAAGGCATACAGACTGGCGGCGCCCGAGGCGACCGCCAGAATACTGTTGTCGACCCCAAAACCGCCGCCGCGCTGGCACTGGCCGCGCGCGGCCTGGTCACCAGCAGCGACACGACCGCGTCGGCCCCGACCACGCTGGGCACGACGGCTCGCACCATCCTGGCCCTGCTTGCCCAATACCCTGAAGCCGCACCGGCCGTGCAAGGCCGAGCGCCCTTGTGGAGCGCCGATGCGCAGGGCGGACAGCAACCCGGTGGCGCCGCCCCGGGCAGCCAGGCCGGCCCGGCCCAATCCGGCCAACCCGCGCAGGCTGGCCAGCCCGGCCAGCCCGCCGCCGCACCGGCAACCCCGCTGCCCGCTGCCGCCACCACATCTGCCGCCACATCTGCCGCCACTTCTGCCGCCACCCCGGGCGCTGCCCCTTCTGCGGCCGCAGACGCGGCCAGCGCCAAGCCGGCCACGCATCCGGCTGGACAAGCCGTTGGCGCGAAAGGCGCCGACGCCGTCTCGCACGCCTCGCTTGCCGCCGGCGGCCCGTCTGCCCGCGCCCTCGGCCAGGCCTTGCGCAATGCGTTGCAGACCAGCGGCCTGTTCT
Source organism: Achromobacter sp. GbtcB20 (assembly GCF_019091095.1). Lineage (NCBI taxonomy): Bacteria > Pseudomonadati > Pseudomonadota > Betaproteobacteria > Burkholderiales > Alcaligenaceae > Achromobacter > Achromobacter sp. GbtcB20. The sequence goes on from NZ_JAGXJZ010000024.1 coordinate 56,877, forward strand.
ACGAATCGCATCTGACCGACATGGTCTTTGGCCGCAAGAATCCGTCCACGCTGGAGAACGAGCCGCAAGCCCGGCTGTCACGCGACACGGCCTCGCACGCCAACGTCCAGGCCCGCGGCCGCACCGAAGCGGCCAGCGCCAGCCGGTCTGCCGGCGGCGCAGAAGCGCCGGCGTCCTCGGGCGGCTCGGCGGCATCGTCCACGCCCGGCGCGCCGATCAGCGGCATCCATCAGGATCTGACGGTGCTGGTGCGCCAGCAGCTGGACGTGCTGGCCAATCAGACGGTGAACTGGCAAGGCGAAGCCTGGCCCGGCACGCAGATGGAGTGGGAAGTCGAACGTGACCCCTACGGCGCCGACCGCGAATCGGCGGTTCCCACCTGGGCCACGCGCGTGAAGCTGGATCTGCCGCGCCTGGGCCTGGTGGACGCGCGCCTGAACCTTGCGGGCGACCAGATCGTGCTGCAGCTCATTGCGCCGCATAGCGCCTCCGAGATCAACGACTCCTCGGACATGCTACGCTCGCGCCTTCTGGCTGCCGGCCTGACCCTGAGCAATCTGACGGTAAGCGTGGTTGAACCCCGCCCCGTCATCCCGACCGATTTCTGATGAACACCCCTTCCTCCCCCGCGGACGCCGGCCCGAACGCCAACCGCAACGCGGCGGTCGCCATCTCGTACGACGAAAGCGACGGCGCGCCCCGCGTGGTGGCCAAGGGCTACGGCCAGCTGGCGGACACGATTGTCCGCGCGGCCGAGGAAAACGGACTGTACGTGCACGAATCGCGCGAACTGGTGGGCTTGCTCATGCAGGTCGACCTGGACGCGCATATTCCCCCCCAACTCTATGTCGCGGTGGCAGAATTGCTCGCCTGGCTCTACCGCCTGGAATCGCGCGACATACCCCAGGCCGCGCGGCCCGAAATCTCTACCTAAGGACGATCACCGTGTTGGATGCCGCCGATCCGGAATTCCTGCTGACCCGGCCGGAAGACATGCGCTCAGCCCTTTTCGAGCTGACGCACCCCGACAGCCACATCCTGGTGCGCGATGCCGCGGACCGTGAGATTGCCGTGCTGATCCTGGGCGCCGACAAGCAGACGCGCCAGTTCTTCTGGCGCCCGCGCGACTACGATGGCGCGGACTTCGAGCAGTCGGACAGCATGGGCCTCTTGAGCGGTACGAAATTCCACTTCCACGCCACCGCCTATGGCGGCGTGCAGATCCGCTTTCGCGTCCAGCGTCCTGAAGTCATCCACTTCGATGACGGCAGCGCGGCGCTGATGTCGCCCTTCCCCGATCGCCTGGCCCGCATCCAGCGGCGCAAGATGTTTCGCGCCTCGATGATCACCAGCGCCAACCGGTGCCTCGCCACGTGGCAACCGGCGCCGGCGGACAAGCCGGTGGGTTTCACCGTGCGCGACATTTCGGTGGACGGCGTGGGCCTGCGTGTGGGACTGGCCGTGGGCGAGCTGCCCGAGCGCGGCACGGTGATGCAAGACGTGGAGCTGGATTTTGGCGAACTGGGCAAGCTGAGCGCCGACCTGGAGGTGCGCAACATCTATCCGGTGTCGGGCCAGCCGATGGCCGCCGCCGACGGCAGCGACGGTGAAGCGCCCAAGCACGTCTCGCTGACGGGCGAACCCCCGGTCAGCCATGTGGGCGCCCTCTTCATGAACCTGAACGCCCGCCAGGAAAACTGGTTGCAGCAGGTGGTGTGGCGCCTGGAGAAAGGCGCGCAGCGCAACTGAAGCGGCGTCTTGCGGGCACATGGCGTGCCCCTGATGGCGCCGCTGCAACGCAAAAGGCCTTCCCGCGGGAAGGCCTTTGAACTGCTTGCCGGCCTTACACGGCCATCGACGAGATTTCCTTGTAGGCCGCAACCAGCTTGTTGCGCACCTGGACCGCCGTCTGAAAGCCCAGGCTGGCCTTCTGCAGATCGATCATGACGTCGTTGAGCGAGATGTCGGGCGCGCCCAGCTCGAAGGCCTTGGCCTGGTTGCTGGCGGCGTTCTGGGCGGAGGTCACGCGACGGATGGAGCGCTGCAGTTCCGCGGCAAAACCGTCGGGTTGCGCGACGCCCTCGCCGGCGGACAGATTACCCGTCTCCGCCTTGCTCACGACCGCGCGCATCTGCTGGAGCATGCCTTCGATGCCGGACAAGCCTGATACAGCCATTACCTATTCCTTGCTGGTGGGGGATTACGCCAAATTGAAGACGCAGCGTAACGCCGATCGGGGCGGTCCATAGCCGACAAGAACCGCCAAAAAACCCGACATTTCAACGAATGCGAGCGTCCCCCGCCGGGGATGCGGCCCCGGTTTGCGCCTCGTCATCGACATAGGGCTTAAGTAACGCCAAAAAACGGCTGTTTTCATCGATTGGGATTGGTGTCTCAGGGGCAATAATCCACGCTCTCCCCAGACCAGAAGCACGTTGCATGTGTAATCGGCCCTACCCAGACATGAAGTCATTTTCCCTGCTCCGCGAAGCCAGCGGGAGCCGTCAATGAATCAGCAGGCTACCCTGAGCTCGTCGCTTCTGGCCAAGTTCCCCGTGCTGGAACGGGTCCGCGCGCTTCCCAAGCCCGTCCTGCTCGGCGCCGCCGCGGCCCTTGTCGCGGTGATCGTCGCCGTGGTCATGTGGAGCAGCGAACCGAAGTACAAGGTGCTGTTCTCGAACCTGGACGACCGTGACGGCGGCGCCATCGTGACGGCCCTGGGCACGATGAACGTGCCCTACCGCTACAACGAAAACGGCACCGCGCTGCTGGTGCCCGCCGACCGCGTCTATGACGCCCGGCTGCAGCTGGCCTCGCAAGGCCTGCCGCGCGGCGGCTCCGTCGGCTTCGAGCTGATGGACAACGCCCGCTTCGGCGCCAGCCAGTTTGCGGAACAGATCAACTACCAGCGCGGTCTGGAGGGCGAGCTGGCCCGTTCGATCGAAGCCATGAACACCGTGCAGCACGCCCGCGTCCACCTGGCCATGCCGCGCCAGTCGCTGTTCGTGCGCGAGCGCCAGGCGCCCACCGCCTCCGTGCTGCTGAACCTGTACCCGGGCCGCAGCCTGAGCGATGCGCAGGTGTCCGCGATCTCCTGGCTGGTGGCTTCCAGCGTGCCGGAACTGACCGCCGAAAGCGTGTCCATCGTCGACCAGAACGGCCGCCTGCTGTCCGCCCCGCTGGGCGAAGGCCGCGGCATGGACGCCGACCAGCTTCGCTTCGTGCGCGAGATCGAGCAGCGCACCGTCGAGCGCATCCTCACCATCCTGAATCCCCTAGTCGGCCCCGGCAACGTGCACGCCCAGGCCACCGCCGACGTCGACTTCTCGCGCCGCGAGGAAACGTCCGAGGTCTACCGTCCGAACCAGGAACCTGGCCAGGCCGCCGTGCGCAGCCAGCAGACCAGCGATTCCACCCAGCGTGGCGTCGGCCCCGCCCAAGGCGTGCCCGGCGCGCTGTCGAACCAGGCGCCCGCCAACGCGCAGGCGCCCGTCACCAATCCCCCGCAGCAACAGCCGCCCCGCCCCGGCCAGCCCCCGCAGGCGGCCAACGCGCAGCAGCAACAACAGCAGCAGCAGACCGGCACGCAGGCCCCCGCCGGCAACCTGAACGAACGCCGCGACGCGACGACGAACTACGAAGTCGACCGCACCATCAGCCACATCAAGCAGCCCACGGGCAACCTCAAGCGCATGTCGGTGGCCGTGGTCGTGAACTACGTGCGTGACAAGGACGGCGAACTGCAGGCGTTGCCGCCCGAGGAACTGAACAAGCTCACCAACCTGGTGCGCGAGGCAATGGGCTATTCCGAAGGCCGTGGCGACTCGCTGAACCTGGTCAACAGCCAGTTCAACGATGGCCCGCCGCCGCTGCCGATGTGGCGCGATCCGGAAATGATCTCGCTGTTCAAGACGATCCTGCTCTGGCTGGTCGGTGGCGTCCTGGCCCTGTGGCTGTACCGCAAGGTTCGCCGCTCGGTCACCGAGTACCTGTACCCGCCGGTCGATCCGGAACAGGCCGAAGCCGAGCGCGCCGAAGCCGCCCGCGAGGCCCAGGACCTGGCCCGCGCCAAGGAAACCGATCGCTATCAGGACAACCTTGAACGCGCTCGCACCATGGCCAACAAGGATCCGCGCGCCGTCGCGATGGTCCTGCGCACCTGGATGACCAAAGATGAAAAATGATTCCCTGCCAATGGACGGCATGACGCGCAGCGCCGTCCTGATGATGTCGCTGGGCGAAGACGCCGCGGCCGAAGTGTTCAAGTACCTGAGCGCCCGTGAAGTGCAGCAGGTCGGCGCCGCGATGGCAAGCCTGAAGCAGGTCACGCGCAACGACGTCGCCGTCGTGCTGGAAGAGTTCCGCCAGGAAGCCGACCAGTTCATGGCCGTGACGCTGGGCTCGGACGACTACATCCGCAGCGTCCTGACCAAGGCGCTGGGCAGCGACCGCGCGGCCGGCCTGATCGAGGACATCCTGGAAGCCGGCGACGGCGGCAGCGGCATCGACGCGCTGAACTGGCTGGATCCGAACACCGTGGCCGAGCTGATCGGCGACGAGCACCCGCAGATCATCGCGACCATTCTGGTGCACCTGGAGCGCGACCGCGCCGCCGGCGTGCTGGCGCTGTTGACCGACCGCCTGCGCAACGACGTCATGCTGCGCATCGCCACCTTCGGCGGCGTGCAGCCGGCCGCGCTGTCCGAGCTGACCGAAGTGCTGAACTCCGTGCTGGCCGGCCAGGGCGCCAAGCGCAGCAAGATGGGCGGAGTGCGCACGGCGGCCGAGATCCTGAACATGATGAACTCGACGCAGGAAGAGACCGTGGTCGCCAGCCTGCGCGAACGCGACAACGACCTGGCGCAGAAGATCATCGACGAGATGTTCGTCTTCGACAACCTGCTCGACGTCGAGGACCGCGCGATCCAGCTCATCCTCAAGGAAATCGACAACGACACGCTCATGGTCGCGCTTAAGGGCGCCCAGGAAGAGCTGCGCGCCAAGTTCCTGCGCAACATGTCCAGCCGTGCGGCCGAAATGCTGCGCGAGGACCTGGAAGCCCAGGGCCCGATCCGCATGTCGAAGGTCGAGACCGAACAGAAGAAGATCCTGCAGATCGCCCGCCGCCTGGCGGAAAGCGGCCAGATCGTGCTGGGCAATTCCGGAGACGACGCGTATGTCTGAAGCGGACCACGGCGCGGCGACGCTCATCTCGCGCAGCGCCGCCTGGCGGCGCTGGCAGATGCTGTCGTTCGACGAGCCGGCGCCCGTCGAAGTCGAACCCGAGCCGGAACCCGATCCGGGCCCCGATCCCGCCGTGGTGATGGCGCAGTTGCGCGCCCAGGCGATTGCGGAAGGCCACGAGGAAGGCGTCACGCGCGGTCATGCCGCCGGGTTCGAAGCTGGCCAGCAGGCGGGCTATGAGGCCGGTCTTGCCGCCGGCCGCGAAGCCGGCCACGCCGAAGGCCTGGCCCAGGGCCGCGAACAGGGCGCCGCCGAAGCGCAGCGCCTGCATGCGCTGGTGGAAGCCTGCGCCGTGTCGATCGGCGCGCTGGAAGAAAAGATGGGCCAGAGCCTGTTGACGCTGGCCCTGGACATCGCCCAGCAAGTCGTGCGCACCACCCTCGCCGAACAGCCCGAATCGGTGGTGAACGCCGTGCGCGACGTGCTGCACATCAATCCGACGGCCGGCGGCCAGATGCGCCTGTGGGCCAATCCGGACGATATCGAACTGATCCGCCTGCACCTGGCGGACGAATTGAAGGAAGGCCACTGGCGCGTGCTGGCCGATGAATCCATTCTGCGTGGCGGCTGCCGCGCCGAGACGCCTTTCGGCGACATCGACGCCACCTTGCAGACCCGCTGGCGCCGCGTGGCCGCCTCGCTCGGCCGCAACGCCTCCTGGGAGGAGCCGGTGTGAACGGCAATCCGGCCTCCGAGCAACCCGGCCAGGCCGGCGCGCCCCTCGCAGGCGCCCCGGCCGTTTCCGCGTCGGCCAAGCCGACCGCGCCCGTGCTCGACCGCTGGCAGACGCAGCTTGAGATCGGCTCGATCCGCGCGGCGTCCACCGACCCCTGGCTGGTCAGCGGCAAGATCACGCGCGCGACCGGCCTCGTGCTGCACGCCACCGGCCTGCGCCTGCCCGTCGGCGCCGCCGCCCGCATCGAGATCGCGCGCGGCCACGACCATTGGGCCGACGCCGAAGTCGTGGGCTTTGACGGTCACACGCTGTACCTGATGCCGCAAGCCGACATTTCCGGCCTGCCGCCCGGCGCGCGCGTCGTGCCCGGCGAACCGCCCGTGCAGCGCCAGATTCCGCTGCCGCGCAAGGCCGAACTGAACGGCAACGCCAAGCCCCAGCTTGGCCGCCACCTGCCTGTCGGCAACGCCCTGCTTGGCCGCGTGCTGGACGGCGCGGGCCGTCCGCTCGACGGCCTGGGTCCGCTGACCGGCGCCGAACTGGCGCCCCTGTCTGCCCAACCGATCAACCCGCTGTCGCGCGCGCCCATCGATACGGTGCTGGACACCGGCGTGCGCGCCATCAATGGCCTGCTCACGGTCGGCCGCGGCCAGCGCATGGGCCTGTTCGCCGGTTCCGGCGTCGGTAAATCCGTGCTGCTGGGCATGATGGCCCGCTATACCAAGGCCGACGTGATCGTGGTCGGCCTGATCGGCGAACGGGGCCGTGAAGTCAAGGAATTCATCGAGCACAACCTGGGCCCGGAAGGCCTGGCGCGCTCGGTCGTGGTGGCCGCGCCGGCCGACGTGTCGGCGCTGCTGCGACTGCAAGGCGCCGCGTACGCCACGCGCCTGGCCGAGCATTTCCGCGACCAGGGCCTGGACGTGCTGCTGATCATGGACTCGCTGACCCGCTACGCGATGGCGCAACGCGAAATCGCGCTGGCCATCGGCGAACCGCCCGCCACCAAGGGCTATCCGCCATCGGTCTTTGCCAAGCTGCCCACGCTGGTGGAACGCGCGGGCATGGGCGCGCCCGGCCCGTCCGGCAAGGCCGGCTCCATCACGGCGTTCTACACCGTGCTGGCCGAGGGCGACGATCAACAGGATCCGATCGCCGACTCGGCGCGCGCGATCCTGGACGGCCACGTCGTGCTGTCGCGCCACCTGGCCGAATCGGGCCACTACCCCGCCATCGACATCGAAGCGTCAATCTCGCGGGCGATGACCTCGCTCATCACGCCGCAGCAGTTCTCCATCGTGCGCCGCTTCAAGCAAAGCCTGTCGCGTTACCAGCGCAACCGCGACCTCATCGCCGTGGGCGCGTACGCCGCCGGCAACGACCCGCAGCTGGACGACGCCATCGCGCGATACCCGCGCCTGGAAGCCTTCCTGCAGCAGGACATCGGCGAGAACGTCGGGTACGAAGACGCCGTCAATCAATTGCGAGCCAGTTTCGAATCACGGGACACTTATGCCTAGCCAACTGCCTCTGGACATGCTGATCAACCTGGCCAAGGAAAGCACGGACGAAGCCGCGCGCCTGCTCGGCCGGCTGACCGCCGAACGCAGCAATGCGCAACGCCAGCTTTCCATGCTGCACGACTACCGCCAGGACTACCTCGAGCGCCTTCAGACGGCGATGACGACCGGCATGGCCGCCAGCGATTGCCACAACTATCAGCGCTTCATCGGCACGCTGGACGACGCGATCGGCCAGCAGCAGGGCGTGCTGCGCCAAGCCGAGGAAAACCTGTCCAAGGGGCAGCTCTATTGGCAGCAGGAAAAACGCAAGCTCAACTCCTACGATGCCCTGGCGCAGCGCGAACAGCGCGCCCAGGCGCTGGTGGAGTCGCGCCGTGAACAGCGCGCCAACGACGAATACTCCGCCCGCCTGGTCCAGCGCCAGGCCAGCGGCATGCAGCATTAAGCAATACTCACAGGAAGCTTTAGATGACCGCTCCCCTGCCCTTGCCTTCGATCGCGCCGGCCGCTCCGGCGCCGGTCAACGACGCGCGCGGCGCCAAACTGGCTGCCGGGAACAAGAAAGATAAAGGCCCCGCCTTCTCCGACGTCCTGGCGCAACAGCGTCCGGCGCAGCAGCAGCCCAACCAGGCCGCCGACGCCCGCCCCGCGAACGGCAACAGCAAGACGCCGTCCAAGGACGGCAAGCCCAGCGATCCGGCCGCCACGGCCGAAGGCGCCGCCGCCGGCGCCATCAATGACGCGGTGCAGACCGCCGCCCAGGCCGAAGCCGGCGCGCTGGCCGTCGCGGCGCAGCTGCCCGTGGCCCCGTCCGACCTGCCGCAACAGGCCCTGGAGATCGCGGCCCAGGCCGCCGAACAGGTGCAGCTTGCCCGCGGCAATGCCGCTGCGGCCGTCACCGCCATGAACCAGGGCGCCGCCGTGCTGACGGCCGCGCTCACTGCCGCCGACACGTTGGCGCCGCAGGCCGCGCAGCAGACGCCGGTGGCCGCGACCGCCGGCCAGGCGCAAGACGCCGCTGCCCAGATCGCCCGCGACGCCGAAGCCGCGCTGCCGGTCCTCACCGCCGCGGTCAAGCCGGGTTCCGCGCCCGTTGCCCAGGCGCCTGCCGATCCCAAGGCGACCGTCAAGGCCGAAGCGCCCAAGGTGGCTGCCGACCTGCCGCTGCCGCGCGTCGCGCGCGAGACGCCCGCGGACCCAGGCGCGCCCGCGCCGCAAACCCACGTGGCCGACGAAGATCAGCCCGATCTGCTGGCCGGCACGACCCCGCAATTCCAGGCGCCGCAGCATGGCGCCACGCCGCACGAGGCGCTTGGCGCCGCCCTTGCCGCCGCCACCCAGCGGCAGGCCCTGCCGGTCGTCAACCAGGCCGCGCTCGCGCAGCCGGTCGTACCCGTTGTGCTGCAAGTGGCCACGCCCGTCGGCGCCACCCACTGGGGCACCGAGCTTGGCCAGCAGATGGTCATGATGAGCAACAACGTGCGCCAGGGCATGCAGACGGCGGAACTGCGCCTGGATCCCCCGGACCTGGGCCCGCTGCGCGTCAGCCTGAACCTGGCCGATGGCGTGGCCAGCGCCTCGTTCGTGTCGGCGCACGCCTCCGTGCGCCAGGCGATCGAAGTGGCGATTCCGCAGTTGCAGCAGGCGCTCGCCCAGGCCGGCATCTCGCTCGGCCAGACCAGCGTCGGCGAACAGGCCGCGCAGCAGGAATTCGCGCAGCAGAACGGCAGCGGCTCGCAGCGTCAGCAAGGCGGCAATGCCGTCGTCGCGGACGGCGTGGCAGAGTCCGCGCAGCCCGCGGTGACGGTGTCGCGCAACGCCAACGCATTGGTCGACACGTTCGCGTAATGATCCGGCAGCCCGCGCCCGGCAACGGATGCGGGCGGTGCAGCAATAGCTTGAGATACGCGGCTTTCGCCCTGTTTTTCGCCTCCAAGCGGCGGCGTGAATTCGGGCAGAATGCTTTCATCCACTAAGAATCCGTTTTCACCAGCGGCAAACACGCATCGAACTCCAGATGGCGACTATCAAACCCATTCCCGCGCCGGCGCGCGACGCGAAGTCCTCCGGCGGCATTGGCCGCATCCTTCGGCCGCTGCTGGCGATCCTGGTGCTGCTGCTGGTTGCCGCGGCCAGCGCCGGCGCGACCTGGTTCATCACGCAGCGCCTGCAGCAGCCGCAAGGCGGCGCCCCGGTGCAGCTTGGCGTGGGCCAGGTGCCTGGCGGCCAACCCGGCCAGCCGGGTCAGCCCGGTCAGGCCGGCGGCGTGCAAGGCCAGCCCGGCCAAGGCCCGCAGGCCACGCCGACGACCTTCGTCGCGCCGTCCGCCACCCCGATCGCCGTGCCCGCGCCCATCTTCGTGCCGATCGAGGCCTTCACGGTCACGCTGCAGAACGCAGACACGGAACGCATCATGCACGTCGGCCTGACCCTGCGCGTGAGCGACGAACAGACCCGCACGCGCCTGGAAAAGTACATGCCCGAAGTGCGCAGCCGCATCCTGATGGTGCTGTCGTCGCAGTCGCCCACCGCCGTGCAGACGCAGCAAGGCAAGAACGACATGGTCGCGGCCATCAAGCAGGCAGTGAACCGTCCCTTCTCGCCCCTGCCTGACGGCCAGTACGTGACCGACGTGCTGTTCACGGCGTTCGTGGTGCAATAAGCATGGCCTACGAGGCGTTTCTTTCGCAGGACGAAGTCGATGCGCTGCTGGCCGGCGTCACCGGCGAGAGCGATAGTAAAAAGGAATCCGACGGCCAGAACGCCGGCGCGCGCGCCTACGACTTGAGCTCGCCCGAGCGCGTCGTACGCCGCCGCATGCAGACGCTGGAGCTCATCAACGAACGCTTTGCGCGCAACATGCGCAACGTTCTGCTGAACTTCATGCGCCGCAGCGCCGACATCACCGTCGGCTCGATCAAGATCCAGAAGTACGCGGACTTCGAGCGCAACCTGCCGGTTCCCAGCAATCTGAACATGATTCAGATGAAGCCGCTGCGCGGCACGGCGCTCTTCACCTACGACCCGAATCTGGTGTTCCTGGTCATCGACAGCCTGTTCGGCGGCGATGGCCGCTACCACACGCGGGTCGAGGGCCGGGACTTCACCACCACCGAACAGCGCATCATCCGGCGCCTGCTCAACCTGACCCTGGAAAGCTACGGCAAGTCCTGGGATCCGGTCTATCCGATCGAGTTCGAGTACGTCCGTTCGGAGATGCACACCAAGTTCGCCAGCATCACCGGCAACAACGAAGTGGTGGTCGTCTCCTCGTTCCACATTGAATTCGGCGCGACCGGCGGCGACCTGAACATCTGCCTGCCCTACTCGATGATCGAGCCGGTGCGCGATCTGCTGACGCGCCCGTTGCAGGAGACGACGCTCGAGGAAGTGGACCAGCGCTGGTCGCAGCAGCTGTCGCGCCAGGTGCGCAGCGCCGACATCGACGTGGTCGCGGAATTTGCCCGCATCCCGTCGTCGATCCGCGAGCTGATGAGCCTGAAGGTCGGCGACGTCCTTCCGGTGGACGTGCCCGAAACCGTCATCGCCCACGTCGACGGCGTGCCGCTGATGGAATGCGGCTACGGCGTCTTCAACGGCCAATACGCCCTGCGCGTACAAAACCTGTTTACCCACGATACAGAACCCAACGAGGCCTCTGACCATGACTGACAAGAACGAGCCCGGCACTGGCTCGTCCCCGGCCGACGACTGGGCCGACGCGCTCGCCGAACAATCCCGCGCCAACCCGCCCACGCAAGCCGACGGTCTGAAGCCGCAGGACGACTGGGCCGCCGCGATGGCGGAACAGGCCGCCACGCCGGCGGCGGCTGCCCCCGCGCCCGCCGCCCCGGCCCCGGCCGCCGCACCCGCTGCACCCGCGCAATCCGCGGCGCAATCGGTGTTCAAGCCGCTGGCTGGCGCCACGTCCGGCCAAGGCACCGACATCGACCTCATCATGGACGTTCCCGTCCAGTTGACGGTCGAGCTGGGCCGCACCCGCCTGACCATCAAGAACCTGCTCCAGCTGGGCCAGGGCTCCGTGGTCGAACTCGACGGCCTGGCCGGCGAGCCTATGGACATATTCGTCAACGGCTACCTGATCGCCCAGGGCGAAGTCGTGGTCGTCGAAGAAAAGTACGGCATCCGCCTGACCGACATCATCACCCCGTCCGAGCGGATCAACCGCTTGAACAACCGTCGTTGAACCCTGGCGCCATGACCGAACCTGCTCTGCTGCGCGTCATCGTCGGCCTCGTGCTGGTGGTGGCCGCCATCCTGGTCTCGGCGTGGCTTGCCAAGCGCGCCGGACTGGTGCAACGCGGCGGCGGCAATCTGCTGCGCCAGGTTGCCAGCCTGCCGGTCGGTCCGCGCCAAAGCGTCGTCGTCGTCGAGATCGAAGACACCTGGCTGGTGGTGGGCGTTGGCCCGAACCAGCTCACCACCCTGCATACCCTGCCCGCCGGCCAGTTGCCGGAGGGTTCGCCTTTGCCCACGGCCGCCTTTGCGGCCAAGCTGGGCCAGGCACTCAAGCGCCGCTAAGGCACAACGCCCCGGCGCGAATCAAGCGATACCCATGAGTTTGCCTACCCGCACGACATTCGCACGCGCCGGCCAGCGCGCGCTGCCCATGCTGGCCGCCGCCGCGGTGCTGGGCCTGGCCTTCTTCCCGGCCGGCGTCGTGGCCCAGGCCACGCTGCCCGCGCTGACGGCCACGCCGGGCGCGGACGGCTCGCAGACGTACTCGCTCAGCATGCAGACCATGCTGCTGATGACGTCGCTGTCCTTCCTGCCGGCGGCGCTGCTGATGATGACGGGCTTCACGCGCATCATCATCGTGCTGGGCCTGCTGCGCAGCGCGATGGGCACCGCGATGTCGCCGCCCAACCACGTGCTGATCGGCCTGGCGCTGTTCCTGACCTTCTATACGATGTCGCCGGTGTTCGACAAGATCTACACCGACGCCTACAAGCCTCTGTCCGAAGGGACGATCCAGTTCGAGGCCGCGGTCGAACGCGCCGCGGGTCCCCTGCGCACGTTCATGCTGCACCAGACGCGCGAGAACGACCTGTCGCTGTTCGCCAATCTGGCCAAACAGCCGGCGCTGGAAGACCCCTCGCAGGTGCCGATGCGCATCCTGGTGCCGGCCTTCATCACCAGCGAACTGAAAACCGCCTTCCAGATCGGGTTCACGATCTTCATTCCCTTCCTCATCATCGACCTGGTGGTTGCCAGCGTCCTGATGGCGCTGGGCATGATGATGGTGCCCCCCGTCACCGTGGCGTTGCCGTTCAAGCTGATGCTGTTCGTGCTGGCCGACGGCTGGAACCTGCTCATGGGCTCACTTGCCCAGAGCTTCTACCAGTAACGCCGCAAGGAGATCGCCATGACTGCCGAAACCGTCATGACCATGACCTACCAGGCGATGAAGGTCGTCCTGGCGATGGCCGGTCCCCTGCTCCTCGTCACGCTGGTGGTGGGTCTGGTCATCAGCATTTTCCAGGCCGCCACGCAGATCAACGAAATGACGCTGTCGTTCATTCCGAAGCTGCTGGCCATGTGCGGCGTGCTGGTGCTGCTGGGCCCGTGGCTGATCGGCGTCATGGTCGACTACATCCGGCAACTCATCGGCCAGATCCCCATGCTGGTGTCCTGAGCGGCGTCCGCCGCCGGACACGGGTTGCCACGCCATGTTCTCTTTCACGCTCGAGCAGCTCAACGGCTGGGTCGGCCAGTTTCTCTGGCCGTTCGTGCGTATCCTGGCGCTCGTGGCCACCGCGCCCCTGTTCTCCGAATCGCTCATTCCCGTCAAGGTCAAGATTGGCCTGGCTTTCGTGCTGGCCGTGGCGATCGGGCCTGCGCTCGATGCCATGCCGCCGGTGGCGCCCGGATCGTACGCGGGCCTGTGGATGGTGATGCAGCAGGTGCTGATCGGCATCGCCATGGGCTTTACCATGCGCATCGTGTTCGCGGCGGTGCAGACCGCGGGGGAATTCGTGGGACTGCAGATGGGTCTGTCGTTCGCGTCGTTCTTCGATCCCAGCTCGGGCGCCAACACCGCCGTGCTGTCGCGCCTGTTCAACATCGTCGCGATGCTGACCTTCCTGGCGCTGGACGGCCACCTTCTCGTCCTGGCGGCCCTGGTGCGGTCCTTCGATACCTTGCCGATTGCCACGATCCAGCTGCACCAGAATGGCTGGGGCACGATCGTCGAATGGGGCAAGACGGTGTTCGTGTCGGGCCTGCTGCTGGCGCTGCCGCTGATCTGCGCGCTGCTCACCATCAACCTGGCGATGGGCATCCTGAACCGCGCCGCCCAGCAGCTTTCCGTGTTCTCGGTGGGCTTTCCCGTCACGCTCATCATCGGCGTGACGGTGTTGACCATCGTGCTGCCTCACGCCGGCCCGTTCCTGGAATCGCTCTTCGAATCGGGCCTGACCGCGATGAGCCGCGTCGTGGACGCGCTGGCGGGACGCTAGCGGGGCCGGCGAGCGGCCCGCCCCGCCAACCGCTCAGTGCTGGCCAACCACGCGGAAGACGCGGATGGTCTCGCGCAGCGCGCCCGACTGATTGCCCAACTGCGTCACCGCGCCGCCCAGCTCCTGCACGAGCGCCGTGTTCTGCTCGGTCATCACGTCCATCTGCGAGACCGCGGTGTCCACCTGCTCGATGCCGGTCGACTGTTCCTGCGAGGCGCGCGAGATCTCGCTGATGATGGCCGTGACGCGGTGCACGGCGTCCACGATCTCCTGCATCGTCGCGCCAGCCTGTTCGGCCTGTGCCGAGCCTTCCATCACGCGATCGACCGAGTCTTCGATCAGCGACTTCACTTCCTTGGCCGCCTGCGCGCTCTTTTGCGCCAGGCTGCGCACCTCGCCCGCCACCACCGCAAAGCCCTTGCCGGATTCGCCGGCCCGGGCCGCTTCCACCGCCGCATTCAGCGCCAGGATGTTGGTCTGGAAGGCGATGCCTTCGATGATGCTGACGATGTCGGCGATCTTGCGCGAGCTGTCTGAAATGCCGTGCATGGTGTTGACCACCTGCCCCACGGCCACGCCGCCGCGCCGCGCGACGTCCATGCTGCTGGCGGCCAGGTCGTTCGCCTGCCGCGCGTTGTCGGCGTTCTGACGCACGGTCGAGGTCAGTTGCTGCATGCTGGCGGCCGTCTGCTGCAACGACGCCGCCTGCCCCTGAGTGCGGCCGGCCAGCTCCTGGTTGCCGCGGGCAATGTGCACGGCGGCGTGCGTCGTGCCTTCGATGCCGCGGTACACATCGTGCGCGATGCCGATCAGGCTCTTGCGCATCACTTCCAGCGAAAACTTCAGGCTGCCCACCTCGTCGTCCGACTCGGGCACGATCTGCGTGGTGAGATTGCCGGCCGCGACCTGGCGCGCCATGTTGGCAGCGTCCAGCATCGGATCCAGGAGCGAACGCGCCAGGCTCCAGCCCATGCCGTAGATGGCGGCAACGGCCAGCGCTATCGCGCCGCAGCCCAGCCCCGCGCCCCACGGCGACAGGCTGTCCCAATTGGCGTGCAACCCATAGGCGCCCGCCGCGGCGACGAAGCCGGCCGACAGCGTGGCGTGGCGCAGCATCCGGTTGCGCACGCCGGACCGGAACGGAAAGGCCAGCACGTCCAGCCCACGGCGCCAGCCAGCGCGCACGGGACGGCCACGCAGGATGCGCACGCCCTTGGCCGTGCCCTCGCGCATGCGCGCATAGAGTTTCTCGGCCATCTCGACCTGCTCTTCCGACGGACGCACGCGCACCGACGAATAAGCCACGACCTCGCCGTTCTCGACAATGGGCGTGGCGTTGGCCAGCACCCAGTAAAAGCCGCCATCCTTGCGGCGGTTCTTGACGACCCCCAGCCAGGACTCGCCGGCCTCCAGGGTCTCCCAAAGATCCGCGTAGGCCTCCGGGGGCATGTCGGGATGGCGCACTATGTTGTGCGGCTTGCCGATGAGTTCGTCGCGCGTGAAGCCGCTGACATCGACGAACGCAGGGTTGGCATAGACGATGCGGCCCTTGGTATCCGTGCGCGAGATCAGGTATTGATCCTCGCGCAGCTTGGTTTCCACATTGGTGACGGGTAGGTTGACGCGCACGGCTTGTCTCCGGGTTTACAACATATACGACAGCAGATTGAGCGGCATGCAACGGACGCGATGCGAGGCAACGGTGCACTCCCGCCGGCTTCGTCTGGCGCCCGATCCCCCGGTCACCATCGATCACTGTGTTTTCGGCCTGACGCATCAGGCGTTGCCAATGTTTACGGTCATAAAGCAGAAAACTTAACGTGCTTATGACCGCGATCAACGCCCTTATAACCGCTGGAAATAAGACGAGCGATTCCTGCCGGATCCGGGCATTGCGGACGCAAAAAAGCCGCGCCCGATCCCGCGTGTGCAGGATCGGGCGCGGCCCGGAACAACAACGATCAGTTCAGCGACGGCGCGGCATAGCCGCCGAGCTGATGCGCAGGCACTTCAATGACTTCGCCCGCGTTGATCTTGAACACGGCCACCGCTTCGGCCAGGCGCTGGGCCTGCTCCTGCAGCGAGCCGGCGGCGGCCGCGGCCTCTTCCACCAGCGCCGCGTTCTGCTGCGTCACTTCGTCCATCTGCGACACCGCGCGGTTGACCTGGTCGATGCCGCTGGATTGTTCCTCGGACGCCGCCGAGATCTCGCCCATGATGTCCGTCACGCGCTTCACCGACGCCACGATTTCCTGCATGGTCGCGCCGGCGCGTTGCACCTGCTGCGAACCGGCGCCCACCTTGGAAACCGAGTCCTCGATCAGACCCTTGATTTCCTTGGCGGCCTGGGCACTGCGCTGCGCCAGCGAGCGCACTTCGCCCGCCACCACCGCAAAGCCCTTGCCCTGTTCACCGGCACGCGCAGCTTCGACCGCGGCGTTCAGCGCCAGGATGTTGGTCTGGAACGCGATGCCGTCGATGACCGACACAATCTCGGAAATCTTGCGCGAGCTGGCCGAAATGCCTTCCATGGTGTTGACCACTTCCGACACGGCGGAACCGCCGCGTTCGGCCACGTCCGACGCGCTGGCCGCCAGCTGGTTGGCCTGGCGGGCGTTGTCGGCGTTCTGCTTCACGGTCGAGGCCAGCTCTTCCATCGAGGCAGCGGTCTCTTCCAGCGAAGCGGCCTGCTCTTCCGTGCGGCTGGACAGATCCGTGTTGCCCGCGGAAATCTCGCGCGAGCCCACCGTGATCTCGTCCACGCCGCGGCGCACCGTCGACACCGTGCGCGTCAGGCTTTCCTGCATGCGCTTGAGGGCGGCGAACAGCTGGCCGATTTCGTTGTGCGAACGCACTTCCACGCGGCCCGTCAGGTCGCCGGCGGCGATCTTGTCGAAGTGCTGGCCGGCCTCGACCAAGGGGCGCACGACCAGGCGGCCGAACAGGATGCGGGCAAGCACCATCAACAAGAGGGCCAGCGCCACGGCAATGCCCACGGCGATCATGGCCAGCTTGAAGTTCGCTTCGGCCTGATCGATCGTCTGGCGCTGCTGATCGGCGATGTACTTGTCGAACTGGGCGATCGCCTCGATGAAGGCGGCGCTACGCGGCGTGCCGTATTCGTTGTTCACCATGTAGAACGTCGAATAGTCTTCGCTGCGCAGGGCTTCGACCATCGTGTCCACGCCGTCGTCGATGTACGAGCGATAGCGGCGCACCAGGTTCATCGACAGCTGGCGGCCGGTGTCGTCCTCGAGCATGTTCTTCTGGAAATCGGCGAAGCGGCTGCGCACGCCGGTCAGGAGGTCGGTGGAACCCTTGAGCGCGGCGGCCGCGTCACGCGCCGAATTCTCGCCGCTGCCCCAGCCGGACTCCTGCAGGTGACGGGCGGCCACCATCAGGCCAACGCGTGCACGCAGCATGTCGCTGTTGATGATCTCGACCTGCTTGGCGCGCTCGGTCAGCGCATTGACCTCTCGGATCGATTCATAGTTGCTTTGCAGGAAGTAGGCGGCCAAGCCCCCCACTGCTGCGATCAGCAGCGCGAAAAACGCCATCACCCACAGCAGCATCGTGCCGACGCGCGCATCGCGCAGCCTCAGTTTGCGCTTGACCTTGGGTGCGCGCGCGGCTTTTTTCTTGCCCGCCTTGCCGGCCTTTGCGCCGGATTCGAGACTCGCTTCCATTTATTTCCCCATCCCTCAGGAACTGCTCTGACCAAATGAAAAACCACCCGTGGGACACGCCCTGTTACACAGGGCTTGCACTCAGGGCGACGAACATCGGGCTTGGGGCCCGATGTCTTCTGCTGGACTGCGGGGCTATTTGCCCTGCGGCGCCAGACCGGCCGGTTCTCCCGGACCCGGAATGTAGATGGTTTGCACCTCGGGGGCCACGGCCGGTTGGGCCCAGTCCTGAGTGATCTCAGGCGCAGGGGCCGGTCCCAACAATTTCTGGCGTTCCCAGGGTTCCAGCAGAATATTGGTGCTGTCGACGAGCCGCATCAGCCGGCCATCGGGGCCGAACTGCAGCAGCGCTTCCTTGCGGCTGTACAGGCCGTCGGCGACAAAGGTGATTTTGTAGGACCAGAGCATCAGCACCGTGCCGTCGCTCTGTTTGAACTGTTGGGCAGGCGGAGCGGTCAGCGCGCGCGCGGCCTCTTCCACCGTCGTCTGACCGGGCGTCAGGGTCGACAGCTTGCTCGGATCGAAGTTATGACCCGTTGCCGCGCAACCCGCGACAAAGGCCGCAATCGCGGCCGCTGCCAGAAGATGTAGATAACCTCGCATACCCTGCCTATTTGCCGGTCTACCCGGCGTCAGAAAGATTCCCAATCGTCGTCCGAAGGCGCCTGCCGCCGGCTTGCGGCCGGTGCGGATGCGGGCTTCGGGTCGGTCTTCGCGGCGGGCGCGGAGCGCGTCGCCGCCGGTCTGCGCGGCGGCCGCGCCGCCGAGGCGCCTGCGGCCGGCTCGGACTTGGTGGCCGTGCTGTGCGCCAGCCGCACCGCGGCGGG
>NZ_JAGXJZ010000240.1:0-446 GCF_019091095.1 Achromobacter sp. GbtcB20
CTGGCAGGCAGCGTCAGCGATGCTTAAGCCGCTCAAGAACATCGTCAAGGCCGTCCTGGAAAGTACGCGCCGGCGCCGCAACGAACAGCAGATCCGCCGCTCGAGCCGGCACGTCACGCGCGCCGAACTGGTGCGCGACCTGGCGGGCCTGGGCATCGCGCGCGGCGACACGCTGTTCGTGCACTCGTCGCTGAAAAGCCTGGGCTATGTCGAGGGCGGCGCAGCGGCGGTGGTCGGCGCCCTGCAGGACGCCGCCGGGCCGGAAGGCACCCTCCTGGTGCCGACCTATTACCTGCCGGCCGGCACCGTCAAGGCCGCCTGCGAGATGGAAGGCTATGTGTTCGACCCGAACCGCCACGGCACCAACATGGGCCGGCTTCCCGAGACCTTCCTGACCCAGGCGGCGACCCACCGCAGCGTGCACCCGACCCATTCCGTGTCGGCCT
>NZ_JAGXJZ010000241.1:0-443 GCF_019091095.1 Achromobacter sp. GbtcB20
CGCCCTCTCGAACACCCGCGTTGGCGAAAGCGGATTCCTGCATGTGGTGGTAATGAATCCGCTGGCGCACCCGGGCAGCTGCGAGTTCGCGGACGCGATCCTGTACGAGGAAAGCATCGGCGATCCCGCGGGGTGGGACGCGGACTATGGCGCCTACGCCCGCGGCAAGGCGCGCGTAAGCTGGCGCACGGGTTTGGGAACGCACGAGGTGATGGCGCTCAGGCCCCATCTGCTTCGCGCCCGGGATACGCAGGTTTGGGGCAGCGTGTGCCTGGACGGGATCGTGGTGGCGGTCAGCGGCGCGAACCCGTGGTTCGATGAGGCGTTTGCCGCCGCGGTCGCCTCGCTGTTCAAGGCGGCCGTGCAGGGTCGGCGGGAAGCGATGCAGGTGCGATAGCCTCAGGCTGGTCTGCTGCGTGAGGGGCGACTCGGAACGCCAGTTG
>NZ_JAGXJZ010000242.1:0-440 GCF_019091095.1 Achromobacter sp. GbtcB20
CGGGCGGGGTAGTCGTAGCGCTCGTAGCGGCGGCCTTGATGGTCCAGGTCGCGCCCATCGCGGCTGTGCTGGTGGGTATAGCGCGGATGGTGAAAAGTGTAGTCGCGCTGCGTCTGGCGCGCGGTGCGAACGTTCTCGGTGTAGGTGAAGCGACGCAGCGCAGGCTGCGGCTGATCGCCGCCGGGCATGGGGTTGTATTGCACCGGCGCGTCGCCGACGCGGCCGTGAATGAAGAGGCGATCGCTGTGGACAAGTTGATGTCCTTCGGCGCCATGACGGAAGGAATAGAAGAAGCCTTCCTCACGCATGATGCGTTCGACGAAGTGGTAGTCCGTATCGCCGGCTTGCACGCAGTACTCGCGGGACTGGTGCTCGGTGGTGCTGCGCTGCTCGTAGGCCTGAGTGATGCCATGCGCCTTGAGCACGGCCTCGGCGATCTG
>NZ_JAGXJZ010000243.1:0-440 GCF_019091095.1 Achromobacter sp. GbtcB20
GTCCTGCCGGTAGGCGCGCACCTCGTCCAGCGAAGGACGGGTCTGCAGGCCGCGCTGGGGTCGCGGGTGCTTCGCGCCGACGCCGTTGTAATAGGAATTGAACAGCACCCGGAAGGCCTGGTGGAAAGGCGCGAAACCGTCCTCGACCTGCTCGAGGATGAAGGTCTCGAAGAACCAGGTGGTGTGGGCCAGGTGCCACTTGATCGGGCTGGCGTCGGGCATCGACTGGGCGCAGCAGTCCTCGCTCGACAGGGGTTCGGCCAGGTGCAGCGAGCGCTGGCGCACTTGAGGAAAAAGTACTGCGTGAAAATGGAGCTGCTCCATCGCGCCTCCCTACTCGGCCACGGCCGCCGCCTGGGCATGGATGACGGCAAACCAGCGCTGCGGATCGGTCCACACGCGGCTGGCTTCGTAGCCGGCCTGTTCCAGCAAGCCGATGG
>NZ_JAGXJZ010000244.1:0-438 GCF_019091095.1 Achromobacter sp. GbtcB20
GCTGGTGTTCAACCGCGCGAATCACGTCGTGATCGGCGGTGCGATCGCCGGCACCGGAGACGTGGTGCAAGCGGGCTCGGGCTCGACGACGCTGACCGGCTCGTTGACTTACACCGGCAAGACATACCTGACCGGAGGAGAGCTGGCCATTCACGGCACGACGCTGGGCTCGATTTCAAGCGCGGCGGGCGTCATCGGGCAGGGTCCGCAAGAAACGCTGACCTTGCGCAATGCGGAATTGAACGGCTGGATGCATGCGCCGGGCACGTTGAACGTGGATGCCTCCAGCCGCTGGAACATGTTCACGGACCCGGACAATCCCGCATTCAATCCCGCATACGCGACCACCGGTCACGGGACCGCAATCAGCTTCGCTGGCGAGATCAACCTTGCCGGCCGCATCAACTTCATGCCGCCCGGCACGGCCAATGGCCCATC
>NZ_JAGXJZ010000245.1:0-436 GCF_019091095.1 Achromobacter sp. GbtcB20
ATCATCTTCGGCGGCTTCGGCCTGGGCCTGCTGTACAAGGTGGCCAACGTCTCGTTCCGGGGCTGGAAGGACGTGGCCAACTTCGAGTTCGGCGCGCCCCTGTAGGCCGGTTCGGCCGGCGCGGAAGTGTCGCCGGAGCTGGTCGGCGTCGGCTACATCATCGGCCCGCGCATCGCCTTCACCATGGCGGCGGGCGGCGTGCTGTCCTATCTGCTGTTGATCCCGATGTTCAAGTTCTTCGGCGAGCTGCTGCCGGTGCCGCTGCCGCCGACCACCACGCTGATCAAGGACATGAGCCCGGACGACATCCGCGACGCCTATGTGCTGTATATCGGCGCGGGCGCGGTGGCGGCCGGCGGCCTGATCTCGCTGGTGCGCTCGCTGCCCGCGCTCTGGGGCGGCCTGAAGGGCGGCCTGGCCGGCATGGGCAAGGCGC
>NZ_JAGXJZ010000246.1:0-435 GCF_019091095.1 Achromobacter sp. GbtcB20
TGCGGTCCACGTTCAGCGTCAGCGCCGGCAGCCCCTCCAGCTGCTCGACCTTCACCTCCGCCGCGCCCGCGACCTTGCCGAACACGCGCGCGACCTGCTGGGCGGTGGCCAGCATGGCCTCGGTGTCGTCGCCGAACACCTTGACCGCGACGTCGCTGCGCACGCCCGAGATCAATTCGTTGAAGCGCAGCTGGATCGGCTGCGAGAACTCGTAGCTGTTGCCCGGTACGCGCTGCGCCGCCTCGGTGATGGCCTGCACCAGTTCGGCATGCGTCTTGCGCGGTGTCGGCCACTGGCTGCGCGGGCGCAGCATGATGTAGCTGTCGGCCGCGTTCGGCGCCATAGGGTCGGCCGCCACCTCCGAGGTGCCGACGCGGGCGGACATGCGCTCGATCTCGGGAAACTCCTTCAATAGCGGGGCGTCCAGGGGCCGCT
>NZ_JAGXJZ010000247.1:0-434 GCF_019091095.1 Achromobacter sp. GbtcB20
ACGGCTTCGCCGTCCACGCGTTCAAACCACCTGTGAATAGCAGCGATATGGTTTGAACATGTCCGTCGAACGCGTGGACCGGGGACCCGTCCACCCTACGGGTCTGATCATGTGCCGCACCGCGTGGGTACAAGTACCCACCCTACGAAAACCAGATTCCCACACCGTGCGCCCCGCCTTCGATAATTGTGAGAAAGTGTTACAGTTGTTGTCTTGACAGCTAGTCTCTCGTCTACTACGGCCGCACCTTGGCCGGACAGCATGCGCCGCGGTCGCGCTTTCCCACCCGACATGTTCGCTAAAGTACATATGCGGAGTCGAATAGCGTAAAATGTTTCCTATTAACATTTATGGCTTGTAGCATTCCCCACGTTTTCACCTGGCCAGAGCGGGTCTATTACGAAGACACCGACACCGGCGGCATCGTGTTCTAC
>NZ_JAGXJZ010000248.1:0-434 GCF_019091095.1 Achromobacter sp. GbtcB20
GTGAATCCGATCTGACGCTGACCAACGCCAACGACGAATTCTCTGGCGTCATACGCGGCAACGGCGGTCTGGCGGTCGCCGGCTTCGAGGTGCTGAGCGGCGCCAACACCTATACGGGCGCGACGAGCGTCGCCGAATGGTCGACCCTGGTGCTGTCGGGCTCGGGCGCCATTGCCGCCTCGAGCGGCCTGGTCAACAACGGCACGTCCGACATCGCCGCCACGAACAGCGGCGCCGAAGTACAGTCCCTGTCCGGCTCGGGCGCGGTGCTGCTGGGCGATCAGACGCTGACCCTGACGAATGCGCACGACACCTTCGCTGGCGTCATCCAGGGTAACGGTGGCCTGAACATCGCCGGTGGCCACGAGATCCTGAGCGGCACCAACACCTATACCGGCGCGACCGCGATCGCAAACGGCGCAGGTCTGGAACTG
>NZ_JAGXJZ010000249.1:0-431 GCF_019091095.1 Achromobacter sp. GbtcB20
ATTTTCAGGGTGCAACCTATGCAATGATGTTCATATTGAAAGTTTTTAAAGGCGGCTTACCATAGCACATCGATAACAATGACACAGGGGATGCGAATGGGGCTGCACTCGAACAAGCGTGCGCCGGGCGCGAACGTGGCCGCGAATCTGTTCGCCACTGTGCTTGCGGCTTCTGTTCCCGGCGCCGCGTTGGCGCAGGGTGCGAGCCCGGTCCGGGCGGCCGTCGGGGCCCCCGTGCTGCTGGCGGGCGGCAGCCCGCGCCCGGCCCTCGGCGGGGTCCTGGCGGCCTGCCGCGCCCCCCGCGGCGGCGCGCCTGGCGGGGGGCCTGACCGGCCGCGAGGCGGGCGGGGGCTTCTCCGTCTGCGCCGCCGGCCAGAAGCGGGTGCCGGCCAAAGCGCCCGCGCCCGCGCTGCCCGACGGCCTGAAGGTCT